>JANXSC010000223.1 GCA_025352845.1 Opitutaceae bacterium | reverse complement strand
CACTTTCGGCGCGGGCGGCAAATCGCGCAGCTGCTTCACCAGCGATTCCGGCGTGGTCTTAAAAAATGAGAACACCCCGTCCCATCGGCGCGACCGGGAAGTTCTTGAAACAAAAATTTGCCGTCTGACAGCCGCCGCGTGACGGCCGGAGACATCGCGTCAGAACTTGAACTGCAACATCGCACCATACCAGTCGACGCGATAGTTGGTCGGGCCGCCATCGAGGAGGATCGCGGTGGGCAGCGCGTTGTTGTTGTTATTGTTCAGCACCACCGGGGTGGTCGCCAGATTGGCATAGTGCCAGTCGCGGATCGTTTCCTTCTGGTGGCGGTAGATGAAGCGCAGGGCCCACGCTTGGGAGAGCGGGATGCGGAGGTTGGCGTCGAGGTAGTTGATGTCGGTCGCCAAGTCCGGCATTCGGCTGCCGGCGAGCGGAGCCGTGGCGGCATTGATCGCGCCTCCGATGGTGTAGTCGTAGGCGATGCGCGTGCGGCCGGTCGAGTAGGAATAGTCCACGTTGAGGCTCGCCGCCTTGAAATCCTGCCGGATGCCGGCGCCGACGACATGGTTGCGATCCTCGTTGCGAGCGGACCACGCGTTGAGCAGCGGGAAAACCAAACCGCCGGGTGCCGCGCCGAGCTCGATCGCGTTGGCGGGTGTGATCGTGCCGGCCGGCGTCACGAGGCCGATGGTGAGGTTCACGTTGGCGTTGGGGATCGTGGTCTGGCGCACGCGGCCAAACTGCCACGAATAGAAGCCGTAGATTGATCGCGTGGCCGAGGGCTGGTAGCTGATGTCCACATTGGCGGAGCGCTGGCTCTGCCGGTTGAGGCCGTAGGCGGAATCGGGGAAGCGCGACTCGCGCGACTGCGCGGAGACACCGACATCGAGATCGGGGCGCACCATGGTGTCCACGCGCAGGTTGATCGTCTGCTGATCGCGATCGGCAACATCGAAGTTGCGCAGGCCGGAAAGGGACCGCACGGCCCACGAGTTGACGGCGGTGCCGGCGGTCGTGGGAATGGGAAAGATCGCCGAGCTGAAAAGATCGTCGTAGGTCGAGGCGTTGGAAGCGCTGCCGCGGCGTTGCGCGTATTCATAGGAGGCGCGCAGGGTGGCGATGCCGAGCCCGCGATTCACGTAGCCGAGCTTGGCGCGATCTTCCCACGTGCGGGCGCGCTCGCGGCGGGTGCGGTCGATGACCTCGCGCTCCAGGGCGAGATTGAGTGTGGAGGTTTTTGTGAGGCGGTAGTCGGCGGTCGGGCCGAAGCGCACCTGCTTGCTGTCGAAGGTCGGCGCCTTGATCGGGATATTGCCGGCGGGGTTGGCGTTGTTGCCGAGGAGGACGGTGTTGCCGCTGCCATCGTTGAGGAGGCGGCCCCAGACGCCGGTGACGCCGTTGAACGTGAGGCCGCGCGTCTGGTTGCCGGCGGTGGCGGCGTCGGCATCAAGGTAAACCGCATTGGGATTAACGGCGAGGTAAGGATCGTTGGAGTTCTTCGTGTCGTGGAAGCGGCCCTTGAACTTCACGTTTAGATCCGCATTCGGGTTGAGCGAGACGGTGAGATCGGCGAGGCGGGTATCGACGACTTGATCGGCGCTGCGGCGACTGAGAGAGCCCACGGTGTCCCAAGCGCTGCCGGGGAGCAGCGTGACGTTGGCGAGCGCAAGATTGGGAATCGTGGTGGAGGGAATCAGGCTGTCGTCCTGCCGCCAGCGGCCGGCGGAGAGCACGAGCGTCACGAAGCCGCGGTGGAAATCGGGGAGCTTGCGCGTGTATTCCGCGCGCACGTTATAGGCCGTGTTGCTCGGCGTGAGATCGAAGCGGCCCTGCGTGTAGGCACCGGTGGCGGGCGTGGTCGTGACGCCGCCGGGCGGCGCGATGCGGACGGGCTCCTGATACGTGAGCGTGTCGATCTTGTTATCGAAAAGGGACGCGGAGAAGCGGAGGTTGAGGGCGTTGATCCCGTCGCCGTAGAGGACGCCCGCGAGAATCTCCTGCGTGCGGTAGTCGATCGGTTCGGCGACCTCGATCGGAGCGGTGCCGCCGCCCTGGCCCCACACCGAGCCGAGGGGCCGCGCGCCCTTGCGATCCTCGAGCTGGTAGCTGACGTAGGCTTTCCAGCTCTGCGAAAGAGTGAGATCGAGTCGCGCCCCGGCGCGCTTGCGCTTGAGCGAGAGCGTCGTCTCCGGCTGCGCGGCGGCGGTGGTGGCGATGGCGGTGTTATCGGCTGGAATCGAGGCGGTGCCGCCGGGCGTGAGCCCCGGGAGCAGGGTGAGGCTGCCGGTGCCGACGCCGTTCCACAGCGAGCGGTAGCGGTCGGTGAAGACATGCGGGATCTCGCTGTAGAAGAGTTTCACCTTCCAGTCGTTCACGCGGCCGAACTGCACGCCGTAATATTGATCGTCGCGCCCGGCGGCGCCGCCGGTGATTTCGACAAAGTGGCCGGTCTTGGGTTCGTTGAGATTAAACGAAAACGTGTTCACGTGCGCGCCGTTGTCCAAATCCTGAAACGTGCGGAACTGCGCGCTGCGCTCATTGGCGTCGCCGCCGATATAGCCCACCTCGATCGAGCCGGAATATTCCCAGCCGTTGGCGAGCTTCGGCGTGGGGCCGGACTTTTCGACGGCGAGGGGAAAACCAAGCGACTGGCCCGTCGGGGTGTGCAGGGCCTCGGTCCACTTGGGATCACGCGGGAGCGTGGTGGTGGCCCCGAGGTTGTTGCCGAGCGTCGTGCCAGTGCCGACCGCGGTGTCGGCGAGCAGCACGGCGTGAGTCGCGAGGACGAGGGTGAGCAGCGTGACGGCGGCAGGGGCGGGGCGCAGAAGCATCCGGGAGGTCAGGTTCATGGCGGGTGGCGCTCGGGGTTGGTTCGCCGGTGGATTAGCGCTGGAAGCGCGCGCCGGCCGGATGGTTGCTGCCGTGGATCTGCGAGTGGCAGTTCTGGCAGGAGTGACTCAAGACGCGGGTGCTGGGGTTGCCGCCGGCACCGAGAACCTGCGAGGCGTTGTAAAGCGGGGCAGAATGTCCGTTGGCCACCGCGTGGCACTGCTGGCAGAGGAAGGGCCGCGCCGTGCTGAGCAGCTTGTCGTGGTTCGAGCCGTGGGCGTTGTGACAACTCAGGCAGTTGTCGCGCACGGGGGCGTGTTCCCAGAGGAACGGTCCGCGTTTGTCGGCGTGGCAGCTGTAACAGGTTTCGTTGACGGTATCGGCCTTGAGCAGTGTCTTTGAGGTGGTGCCGTGCGGATTGTGGCAATCCGCGCAGCTCATCTTACCCTCGGGAATCGGCATGTGGGAGCGCTTCGCGAAATCAGCCCGCTGCTGCTGGTGGCAGGTGTAGCAGGTTTCGTTGATGCTTTGTTTCTTGAGCAGGCCGGTGGCGGAATTTTTCACCATCGGGTTGTGGCAATCGCTGCAGCTCAGTTGATGCGTCGCGTGGGCGGAGCCTTCCCAGAACATCTGCCCGCCGCTTTGGTGGCACGTGGCGCACATCTGATTCTGCAACGCGATCGGTGTGCCCCACTCTTTCGTGAAGCCGACGAGCGAGACGCGGTTCGCGCGATTATCGGGATCGTCGCGGTGCTTGGAGCCGGGGCCGTGGCAGGCCTCGCAACTGAGCTTTTCCTTTTCGTTTTTCGGATTCAGGCGAAACACGTTCGCATGGATCGTGTGGGAAAACTGGTTGTTCGGCGCTTTGTGGCAAGAGATGCACGCGGTCTCGCCGATGTAGGTCGCGCCTTCGTTCAGGGGCGGCGGCGGAGTCTTCGGGCTCGTGGGGCTGGCGACGATACTCGTCAGCGTGAGTCCGGTGGCGAGCACGCCGACCGCAAGGCCCAGTCGCGGAAAAGTGAAGAGACGATTGGTGCGCATTGAGGATTGGGGAGTGCTACGCTTGGTCGTTCGAGAAGAAGGCTGACTGGCTAACACCGCTGACGTCGGCCGCGAGCCAACTCGCCACCAACTGCAACAAACTCACACGCGTGAACCAGCTGTGACTTCGCCTGCGATTGGGGATCGGCAGCACCGGGGCAAGGTAAAAGGAAACAGCAGCATCTCCTTCCACCTCGCCGCAGACACTGCCTTTCGCGCTCAGCCCGGCGCAAAAGCGAAAGCGTAACGATGCCGTTACCTCCGATCGTGCGATCCGATTTGCGGCTGGATTTTCGTCCGCCAATCCGACCGTAGCCTGCATCGGATTCGCGGCTCCCGATTTCTGAGACTCCGGCCGAGCCTTTGCGTCCTTTCCGGTGCGCCCGTTCCCTTCCCCCGCCCTCCCGATGAAAAAAATCCTCCTCGCCATTCTGCCGATGGCCCTCCTCGCGCAACCGCCTCAACCACCGCCCGAGGGATTCGGCCCTGGCGGACCTCCGGGCTTCGGACCAGGCGGTCCCGGTGGACGCGGCGGCGGTCCCATGATGCAGGAGACCAAACTCGTCGCGCAGTTTGATCTCGATGGCGACAAACGACTCAATGCCACGGAGCGCGCCGCCGCCCGCGAATATCACAAGACCAATCGCGCCGGTCGCGGTGGGCGCTTCGGCGGCCGCGGTGGTCGCGGCGGCGAAGAGGAGCCGTTCGGCCCCGGCGAAAAACTCACCTCCGCCGACGTGAAATCCTACGGCACCGAGCCGCTCTACGACACGACAACCCTGCGCACCTTCTTCCTCGATTTCGAGGACGCCGACTGGGAAAAAGAAATGGAGGATTTCAACCGCACCGACGTCGACATCCCCGCCCGCCTCGTCGTCGACGGAAAAATCTACAAGGAAATCGGCGTCCATTTCCGCGGCGCCTCCTCCTACTTCATGGTCGGCACCGGCCGCAAACGCTCGCTCAACCTCTCGCTCGACTACGCGCACGATGAGCAAAACCTTCTCGGCTACCGCACGCTCAACCTCCTCAACTCGCATGAGGACGCGTCGTTTCTCCGTGCGCCGCTCTACAGCCGCATCGCCCAGGACTACCTTCCCGCGCCGAAAGTGAATTTCGTCCGTGTTGTCATCGGCGGCGAAAACTGGGGCGTCTATGCGAGTGCCGAGCAGTTCAACAAAGATTTCATGAAGAGCCGATTCGGCTCATCCAAAGGCGCGCGCTGGAAAGTCCCCGGCAGTCCAGGTGGTCGCGGCGGCTTCGCCTATCTCGGCGACGACCTTTCCGCCTACAAGCGCATCTACGACATCAAATCAAAAGACGACGACGCCTCGTGGTGGAAACTCGTCCGCATCTTCAAGCTCCTCGACCAGACTCCCGCGGATCAGCTCGAAGCCGCCCTCGCTCCGCTGCTCGACATCGACGGCGCGCTGAAATTCCTCGCGCTCGACACCACGTTCTCCAACGGCGACGGCTTCTGGACCCGCACGAGCGACTACACCATCGGCGAAGATTCGAAAGGCCGCCTGCACGTGATCCCGCACGACATGAACGAGACGTTCAGTTTCGGCGGCGGACCGGGCGGTCCCGGCGGACGTGGCCGCGGCCCCGGTGGTCCGGGTGGTCCCGGCGGGTTTGAAGGTCGCGGTGGACCTGGACCCGTCGGCCCAGAGGGCGGTCGCGGCTTTCCTCCCGGTGGCTTCCCACCCGGCGGCGGTCGCGGTCCCGGCGGCGGCATGGGGGGAGGCGGCACGCAACTCGATCCGCTGGCCGTGATGAAAAATCCCAACGCCGTGCTCGCTGCGAAACTGCTCGCCGTGCCTTCACTCCGCACCCGCTACCTCGGCTACGTGCGCGAAATGGCCACGACGTGGCTCGACTGGACCAAGCTCGGCCCCGTCGCGCAGACCTACCACGATCTCATCGACGCCGATGTGAAGCGCGACACCCGCAAACTCGAAAGCTACGACGCCTTCGTCACGAGCCTAGACGGCCCCCGCGGCCTCAAGGCCTTTGCCGATCAGCGCCGCGCCTTCCTCCTCGGCCACGAAGCTATCAAGGCGCTGCCCGCCGCAACCAAAAACCCGTAGGCAGCTCGCTTGCGAGCGCGCTTCGATACGCGCGATTCGCCCCGCACCGAATCACGCCACCGGCAATGCGGCGCGCAGCGCACGCGCCCGCGCCCGCCCCTTTGTCGCCACCGCTAATTCCGGCATCCTCCATCGTGTGAAAACCAAACTCCTCTTCGTCTGCTCGCGCAACCAGTGGCGCAGCCCGACCGCCGACGCGTTGTTCAAAAATCACCCGCGCTACAAAGCGCGCTCCGCCGGCACGGAGAAAACCGCGCGCATCAAGATCACCGCCGGCCACCTCGGCTGGGCCGACGTGATTTTCTGCATGGAGAAAAAACATGCCGCGCGCATCGCGGAACCATTCTCCGCCGAACTCGGCGACAAGCCGCTCCTCGTGCTGCGCATTCCCGACGAGTTTGAGTTTATGGACCCGGCGCTTATCGAGTTGCTGCGTTCCGAACTGTCCGCCCACATCGATCTCTGACGCCCGCGCTTAACCACTCCTTAGTCTCCCCATGCGCCCCCTCCCCTGCCTCGCCCTGCTCGCCTTCGCCATCACCGTCACCGCCGCACCCACCGACGACGTTTACAAACACGGCCCCGATTCAATGCCGCAACCCGGCGTGCCCCAGGGAAAAATCAGCGACTGGGTGAAGCTGCCAAGCGAGGCCTATCCCGGCACGCTGCACGACTACTGCATCTACGTGCCCGCTCAATACGAAGCCGCGACGCCCGCGTCCCTGATGATTTTCCAAGATGGCCAGGCCTTCCTTCGTGCCACCGGTGACTACCGCGTGCCCGCCGTATTCGACAACCTGATCTATCGGCGCGAAATGCCGGTCACGATCGCGGTCTTCATCAACCCCGGCCGCAAGCCCGAGCAACCTGAAGCCAGCGCCGCCGACTGGGG
This sequence comes from Opitutaceae bacterium, assembly GCA_025352845.1. GTDB lineage: Bacteria > Verrucomicrobiota > Verrucomicrobiia > Opitutales > Opitutaceae > ER46. The sequence goes on along the minus strand of JANXSC010000223.1, from coordinate 8,421 downwards.
CGACCGCTCCACCAATCGCCCGCAGGAATACAACGCTCTCGACGACAAATACGCCCGCGTGATTGTCGACGAGCTGCTTCCGGTGCTGAACAAACAGTTCAATCTTTCGAAAAATCCGAACGACCGCGCCATCGGCGGCGCGAGTTCTGGCGCGATCGCCGCGTTCACCGTCGCATGGCACCGGCCGGATCAATTCAGTAAAGTCCTCAGCACGATCGGCAGCTTCACGAATATCCGCGGCGGCCACGTCTATCCCGATCTGATTCGCAGCACCGTGAAGAAGCCGATTCGGATATTTCTACAGGACGGCGTAAACGACAACCGTGGCCTTCGCGGTGAAGGTGCCGCCGCCACCTACAGCCCCGACCGCGACTGGCATGCGCAGAACATCAAGATGGTCGCCGCACTCACCGAGAAGGGCTACGACGCAAACTTCACGTGGGGCATCGGCACGCACTCCAGCAAGCAAGGTGGCGCGATTTTACCCGAGATGCTGCGCTGGCTCTGGCGCGACTACCCGCGCACCGACGACGCCCGCGACATGAGCAACCGCACCCTACTGGTTCCCGCTGGCTACACGCCACCGGCGCCAGCGACCAAAGCACCCTGAGCGAACACGCACGCGATTCGCCGCAGCGCGGCCAGATTCTCGTTCAGAGTTTCGTCGCGACTTTTCCAGGACCGCGGATCGCGTGCTGCAAATAAAGCGTTCCGTCCTTTTGCATCCGGACGAGCGCGTCCCGGCCCTCGCTGTCGCCGCCCTTGAGCAAGATGCCACCCTCGGCCTGATCCGGATTTGCGATCCATTTTCCCGGTGCGTCGTGAAACACCGTGGTCTTGGCCAGAATATAAGTGCCGTCGCCCTTGATCGTGAGCAGACCCGCGTCGGCACCCGCCCCACTGTTGAGCTCCATGGTCGAGGTAATTTTTCGCCCATCGCTCTTGCTGTCTTTCGTCGTGAAAAACGCATCGCCGCTCAGCCGCCAGCGGCCGGCGAACACGCTCAGGTCCTCCACCGCAAATGACGGCCCGCCACCGAACGGCCGCATCTCCGCGAGCGTGGTCCAGCCGCGCACCGCGCTCTGCGCGCCGCCGCGATGGAAGTAGCGCGCACCGTCGATGGAAAGAATCGTGGACGGATAAAATCCCGTGCTCGTCTTGACCTCGATCTCGTCGCCGACGCGCAGGCTCGCGCCGTCTTTGGGATGGTTGGGTTGAAACGGTTTCGCCGCCGGCGCGAACGGCTGGCCGCCGCCGAGCGGGCGCAGTTGATCGGCTGTCAGCCACGCCTCCGGCATCGGGGTGTAGCCCTTCGTCTCGTTGAACACCCAGTAGCGCGCACCGACGCGCCGCGACACGCGCGCGGGAAGCCATTTGTAGCCGTCATTCAACTCGACGCGCGCCCCAATCGCCACCGGCCCGCCCTCCGGATCGGGGAGCGTTCCTGAAAACGTCTCCGCATATGTCTGCGTGCCGCCGATCGGACGCACCCCGCTGAGGTGATAAATGTTCAGGTAGCGGCCGCCGCTATCGGTATCGAGCCGCACGAGGTAAGTGAGACCGTCGGCCAGTTCGACGCGGCCCTTTGCCCAGCCGCCGAACGCGCACTCGACCGCGTCACCCGTTTTCAGCGGCCCGAAAACCAGCGGCGCTGCGGCCAGCGCTGAAGTGCCGATGGCCAACCAAACCGTGGCGAGTGAAACGAGCGAGGCGGGGTTTCTCATGCGTGCGACCGTGACGCCCGTATCCGACGCTGCAAGGCTCATGGGCCAATATTTCAAGACACCCGTGATAGCCTGACAACGATGGTTTGAGGTAGCGCAGTGCTTCAGCCCGCGTCGCACGTCTCAAATCGCGGGCTGAAGCACCGCGCTACGTCGAAACGTTTCCATCACGCCATTGCGCGAATTCCAACCATGGGGAACATTGACGCCTCTGTCTCGGAACGGGAAATGTTTCCCCCATGAAATCCTCGCACCACGATGTCGCCGGCCTCCGCATCATGAGTGGCGTGAGTCTCGCGCTGCTCGCCTGCTCCTGCTCGACGCTCACGCCCCCGGTGCCGGAAAAACTCGTCGTGCTCACGTTCGACGATTCCTCTGCGTCGCATGCAACGGTCGCTGCGCCGTTGCTCAAGCGCTACGGATTCGGCGCGACGTTTTTCATCACCGAGGGATTCACATTTCTTACGAACAAGCGCGACTACCTGACGTAGGAGCAAATCGCCGCGCTCCACCGCGACGGCTTCGAGATTGGCAACCACACGCGCGATCACCTGAGCATCACGGAAAATAATGTCGCGAAGCTCGCCGGGCAATTGGAGGCGATCGCCGCGCGGTGCGGCGAGCACGGCATTCCCGCACCCGTGAGTTTCGCGTGGCCCGGCAACAAATTTCACGTGAGCGCGCTGCCCGTGCTGGAGCAGGCGGGAATTCGCTTCGCGCGCCGCGGCGGCGAGCCCGAGGTGCCCTACGCCGTGGGCGGTGGCGTGGCCTACGAGCCCGGCCTCGATCATCCGTTGCTGATTCCGACCACCGGCGACGCGAGGCCCGACTGGTCGCTGGAGAACTTGAAACGCGCCGTGGAAAAAGCCCGCGACGGGAAAATCTGCGTGCTGCAATTCCACGGCGTGCCCGACGGCGAACACCCGTGGGTCAACACCCCGCGCGAACGCTTCGAGGAATACATGGCATGGCTCCACCGCGAAGGCTTCAAGGTGATCGCGCTCCGCGATCTCGCGCGCTACGTGAAGGGAAAGCCGACGCCCGCCGATCCGCTGGCGATCATGGAACGCCGACAGCTCGCAGCGCCGTCAGCCGCGGCCTCGACTCCGACCAAATAATTGTTGCGCGGAATCCGATGGCGGCGGTCGGCGCGCTGGCTTCCTACGCCAAAATCGCCTTCACCACATGCGCCTCCTCCACGCCGGTGAGGCGCACGTTGAGGCCGCGGAATTTGGACGTGAACCGCGCGTGGTCGATGCCGAGGCAGTGCAAAATCGTCGCGTGCAGGTCGCGCAGGTGCACGGGATTTTCCGTGATGTTATAGCAGAAGTCGTCCGTTGCGCCGTATTCCATCCCGCCCTTGATGCCGCCGCCGGCGAGCCAAACCGTGAACGCCCGGCCGTGGTGATCGCGGCCCATGCCGGGATCGCCGAGCTTGCCCTGACTGAAAACCGTGCGGCCAAACTCCGTCGCAAACACCACGAGCGTGTCCTCGAGCAGGCCACGCTGTTTGAGATCTTTGATCAACGCCGCCGTCGGCTGGTCGATGTCGTTGCACTGGTTGGGGAGCTGGCGCGCTATCGCGATGTGCTGATCCCAACCGCGGTGAAAGAGCTGCACGAAGCGCACGTCGCGCTCGAGCAGGCGGCGCGCGAGGAGGCAGTTGGCGGCGTAGCTGCCGGGCTTTTTCACCTCGGGACCGTAGTTCGCCAGCGTCGCCGCCGACTCGCCGCTGATGTCCGTCAGTTCGGGCACGGAGGTCTGCATCCGAAACGCCATCTCGTAGGCGTCGATGCGCGCGATCGTCTCGGGATCGCCGAGCTCGGCGGCGCGCTGGTGATTGAGCCGCGCGAGGTCGTCGAGCAGCGCGCGGCGCTGCGGGGCGTCGACACCCGGCGGATTGTTCAAGTAGAGCACGGGGTTCGCCCCCGGCCGCAGGCCCACGCCCTGGTGCGAGGCGGGGAGAAAACCGCTGCCCCAGAGGCGCGAGAAAATGGGCTGGCCGGGATTTTTTCCCGTGCCCTGCGAAACCATCGCGATGAACGCAGGTAGATTTTCGTTTTCCGTGCCGAGCCCGTAGCTCGCCCACGCGCCCATGCTCGCGTAGCCGGGCTGCTGGTTGCCCGTGTTCATGTAGGTGATCGCCGGGTCGTGGTTGATCGCCTCGGTGTGCAGGCTCTTGATGATGCAAATATCGTCCGCGATCGTCTGGATGTTGGGCAACAAATCGCTGATCCACGTGCCGTGCTTGCCGCATGATTTTCCCGCCTTCAAGGGCGGCACGACCGGGTAGGCACTCTGCCCGCTTGTCATGCCCGTGAGCCGCTGCGTGCCCTTGATCGACGCGGGAATTTCGAGGCCGGCGTGTTGGTGCAACATCGGCTTGTCGTCGAACAGATCGACATGCGAGAGACCGCCGCTTTGGAAAAGGCAGAGCACGCGCTTCGCCTTGGGCGCGAAGTGCGGCAGCCCCGGCTGGCCCTTGCCTGTGCCGGTGACGGCGCGTGCGATGCTCGACGACAGCAGCGAGCCCAGCGCGATGCCGCCGATGCCGCGCGCGGCGCCGCCGATGAACGTGCGACGGGTGAGGTGGCGGAGATAGTCGTGGGCGGGTTGCATCGGAAATGGGGAAGGTGGAAAAGCGGAAAATTGGAAAACCGAGAAGACGCGGAACGGGCGGATGGGGTCGGTGATTGCAGCCAGGTGTTTTTCAATTTCCCACTTTTCCGATCAGTTTCGCGTGACCGTTTCACTGAGGTTCAGCACGAGCACCGCGACCTGCGCCCATGCGGCGTGTTCGGCGGGTGTGAGGCCCGCGTTGCGCGGCGATTCGCCGGCGGAGAGAAAGGCCCGCGCCGCCGGTTCGTTTTTCGCATAGCGCCCGCGTTCGCGCTTCAGCGTCGCCGTCAGCACCGCGAGTTCCTTCTCCTCCGGTGCGCGCGACAAGCCCTCCGCAAAGGCCCAGCGCAAGCGCGCGGTGTCGTTGCCTTTTTGCGCGAGGATCCGCTCGGCGAACGCGCGCGCCGCCTCGACAAACTGCGTGTCGTTGAGCAACACGAGCGCCTGCAGCGGCGTCGTGGTGTTGCCGCGCGCGACGGTGCAGACCTCGCGATTCGGCGCGTCGAACGCCGCCATGTTCGGCGGCGGCGCCGTGCGTTTCCAAAACGTGTAGAGCGAGCGGCGGTAGAGCTTGTCGCCGTGATCCTGCACGAAAGTCTGCGCCGTCGCCGGCGTGCTGCCGTAGTGGCTGACCTCGCGCCAGAGATCGAAGGGCGTGTAGGGATTCACGCTCGGCCCGCCGAGCTGCGGCACCAGGAGGCCGGAGATCTTCAGTGTCGCGTCGCGCACAAACTCCGCGGGCAAACGGAACCGCGGACCGCGCGCGAGCAGGCGGTTCGACGGGTCGCGCTCCAGCGCCGCGGGCGTGGCGACGGACGATTGCCGATACGTCGCGCTCGTCACGATGAGCGTCACGAGTCGCTTCACATCCCAGCCGCTCTCGACGAAATCGACCGCCAGCCAGTCGAGCAGCTCGGGATGGCTCGGCCATTCGCCCTGCGAACCGAAGTCCGCCGGCGTGCCAACGAGGCCGGTGCCGAAAAACAGTTTCCACACGCGATTCACCGCGACGCGGGCCGTGAGCGGATTGCTCTTCATCGTCAGCCATTGCGCAAGGCCGAGCCGGTCGGGCGTCGCGCCTTCGGGCGGCGGCGGCAGAAATCCGGGCGTGCCCGCCGTGACCTTGTCCGTCGGCTGCGCGTAGTCGCCGCGATTCAGGATGAACGTGTCGCGCGGTTTGGCGGCGACGTTCATCACCATCGTGGGAAACGGCTGCGTGAGCGCCGCGAGGCGATCCTGGAGATTCGCCAGCGCGATGCGCGTCGCCTCCAACTCCTTCGCGTGCTGCGCACAGTGCCGCCAGAGCACCGCGGTCGTCTCCGCCGTGCGCCGCGCATCGGGCACGGCGAGCGCGGCGACCACTTCCGCCGGCAAATCCGTGCCGTCATCGGTGCCCGTGATCACGAACACTTCGATCAGGCCGGGCAGCATTTCTTTGCCCGCGCCAAAGTTGAATTGCGCGGTGAGAAACGGCGTCGTCGCCGAACGCAGCGGTTCCGTGAGGGTCGCGGTGAGATGCACCGGTCCCTCAAACGCAAGGCTCGGCGACCAGCCGCTCTCGTTGCGCGGATCGAGGCAGCCGGCCGCCGGAAACTCCGGCTCCCACGTGTTCGCGGTCACGCGCGCGAGGCCGCGCAGCTTGTGGAGATTCACCTGATCGCTCGGGATCGCATCGGCCGTGATCGAGAGAGCGGTGAGCCGAAACGTGCCCTTCGCCGCCGGGTCGGCGGACTCCGCGGTTTTCGATTCCGCCTCCGATTTCATTTTCGCCTTCGTCGCGGCACCTGCGGTCCGGGACTTCGTCGAACTGTTGCCCCATCCGCCGCCGGGCAGTTCGGGCAACGGATGCACCACCATCCGCAAACCGGTGATCGGCTCGGCGTGCGCCGGCAACTCCGTGGCCACATCGATAGCGGCGAGGGCGCCCGCCTGCTTCACGCGCACGCGGTTCGCACCAATGATTTCGAGGTCGGCGCGATTGGGGGTCGAGACCTTGAGCACTTTAACCGGATGCAATTTCAGGTCGCGCCCGCGCGACGCCAGCATGGCGCGCTCGCGGGCCGACCACGCGCGGAGAATCGCCGCGGCGGGCTGCGCGAGTGCCGCCTGGAGCGCGGCTATCTGCTCGTTTACGCGCGGCACCTCGTCGGTCTTCAGCACCGTGCGCGCAGTGACAAACGGCCCGGGATTCACGCCGCCGTTGCCATCGAGTCCCTTGTCGCCGAGCGAATTGAAGAACGCGAACGTGCGAAAATAATCCCTCTGCGTGATCGGGTCGAATTTGTGATCGTGGCACTGCGCACAACCGAGCGTGAGTCCGAGCACGGCCTCGCCGAGGGTCTTCACGCGGTCGGCGTTGTAGTTGGTGAGATTTTCCTCGGGGATCGTGCCGCCCTCGTGCGTGACCATGTTGTTGCGCTGAAAGCCCGTCGCAATCAGCTCGGCGTCCGTGTGCTGCGGGAGGAGATCGCCCGCCAGCTGCTCGACGAGGAAACGGTCGTAGGGCTTGTTGTCGTTGAACGCCTGGATCACCCAGTCGCGCCAGAGCCACATCTGCCGGCCGCCATCGATCGAGAAACCGTTGGTGTCGGCGTAGCGCGCGGCATCGAGCCAATCGAGCGCCATGCGCTCGCCGAAGTGCGAACTCGCGAGCAGCCGCGCGACGAGCTGCTCGTAGGCACGCGGGGCGCGATCGGCCGCAAACGCCTCGACTTCTGACCATGACGGCGGAAGCCCGGTAAGATCGAGCGAGAGTCGCCGCGCGAGCGTGCGGCGGTCGGCCTCGGGGGCGGGAGCGAGTTTCTCGGTCGCAAGCTGCGCGTGGACGAAAGCATCAATGGGATTCCCCGCGTTCTTCACGGGCGAGCCGCCCGTGTCGGCGGTCGGCAGCGGATTTTTTTTGGGCGCGATGAACGACCAGTGCGCCGAATAGGCCGCGCCTTCCGAAATCCAAGTTTTTATTTTCTGTTTCTGCGCGTCGGACAGTTGCAGGTGCGAGTCCGGCGGCGGCATCACTTCGTCGTCGTGCCGACTCGTGATGCGTTGCCAGACTTCGCTGCCGGTCGGGTCGCCCGGCTTGATCCGCGTGATGCCGTCGCGCTCGGCATAAGCGGACTCGGCGACGTCGAGGCGGAGCTTTCCTTTCCGCGCCTTCTCGTCGAAGCCGTGGCAGGCAAAACAGTTTTCCGACAGGAGGGGGCGAATGTCGCGGTTGTAGTCGATGGCCGGGGCCGCGTGCGCCATACGCGGCGCTTGGGCGCCAACCCAAACGATCGCAAGCCAGCCAACGAGTCTCGACAGGAAGATCATGGGTTGGGTGCTGGGTAACACACCGAAGGATTGGTCGCAATCTTCGCACGCGTAAAGAGGAAGCCTCGCCAGACCTCCGGCATAGCCTCACCCAATACCGTGAACCCGCGTATTCCGATGCGCGCAATACCCACGGTTTTCCCAGTCGGTCGGCGGCCGCGGACTTTCCCGGGTATTTTACCCCCACGGAATCGCTTTGCCCACAAGTGGTCTGCCAGAGTGCTGCTCGCCGATCATCGCGTCCCACCATGCCCGCCACCAGCAGCCCCGATAATGTCTCGATGGAGTTTCTTGGCCCCGTCCCGGGCGTGCTGGGCAACCGGGCCGATCATCACGTGGTATTCTGGGTGCAGGCCGGTGGCGGCGCGGGATTCACCCGTCCCTCGGAGGAGGAACGCGACTTCTACACGCAAATGCGCAAGCCGGTCCCGGAATGGCAATGCGACTATTTCGACTTCGATGGCCTGAGCTGGCCGGAAGCGGCCCTCACGGTTTAATTTTGGCGCGGGTCGGCGAAGCTGCGCTGTCACTTTCTCGCCCGCCGCGACGGTCGCAATCAGTCCGACCTATGCGCCGAACTTCCGGACTTGAAGCGATTCGTCGACAAGCACGGCTTGTCCGCTGCCACGATGGCGCCGACCTTTCAAGAAGCCCTGCTGCGCGCGGCGGAGGCGAACGGGATAATCCAACTTGGAGCCAATTCCTCCGGTGCAGCCACCGACCCGCGATCCGCCAAGAGCGAGGGGGCGTGGTGGCGCCGTATTTTCTG
>JANXSC010000213.1 GCA_025352845.1 Opitutaceae bacterium | reverse complement strand
CCCCACCCCGCGGATCGGAAGAGCGGGGTGGGGGCACCCCGCCTACATCGAATGCCGCGGCCGAAGGCGCGGCGTGCTCGATCTGCCAGAGCACGGCGGTGTCGCGCTGCCATTGCAGCAGCAGCGAGTGCGGCTGCAGTTGAGCGTTGGGGGGTGAAAGTTGAGAGCCGGAAGCCGAGCCAATCTTCGCAATCGTCGCGGCGAGCCGGTCATGGGCTTCGCGGCGCTGGCGGAGCGGATCGGTTTGGCGGGCGCGGCGGATGGCGAGCCAGCCCCAGAAGACCAGCAGCGCGGCGAAAGGCGCGGTGCAGAGAATCGCGAGCGGGCGGAGCGTGAGTGGCGCGGCGGCCTCGGCGGCGCCAGGGAGCGGGTCGCGTGGGATCGCGGCGGGCGCGGGCGGGACGACGGGCGGGGCGGATTTTTTTTCGACCGGCGGCGGAAGCGCCTCGTTGGCCTGTGGCGACACGGGCGTGAGATTGATCTGCGGCACGGCGGGCGCGGTAATCGTGACGGTCGTGCGCGGGGCGGAGATGGTTTTGTAGCTGCTGCTCTTCGGATCGAAGTAAGTAAACGCGATCGGGCCGAGCGCGTAGCTGCCAGCCTTGGCGGGCACGAGCACGACATCTTTGGCGAGGGCGACGTCGAAGAGTTTTCCCTCGGTCGGCGTGCGCTTGGCCTTGGGTTGCACGACTTGGAAATCGTTGGAGACCTCGCGCTCGGGCAGACCGGCGATCTCGGGCCAGTTGCCGGTGCCGCTGAGTTCGAGCGTCCACGTCACGGGTTCGCCGACACCGGCTTTTTCGGGGACGACCTTGGAGACGAGTTTGAACTGGCCGACGGCACCGCTGAATCCCGGTGGCGGCGCGGGCAGTGGCCGCACTTCGATGACCGGCTGATCGGACGTGACAGACACCTGCTCCATCCGCGGCTGCGAGATGATCCCGAACCCGACCGTGCCGGTTTGGATGCTAAGGAGGTGACCGGCGGCCTCGAGCTTGAGGGTCGTCGGGGTCTTCGCGATCACGCGCGTGCGGAAGAGGACGTTGACGCGGCGGTCGCCGCTGACGACGGCCTCCGTGACCTCGGGCTTCGACCAATCCTCGGCGACGAGCGGCGCGGCGTTCCAGTCGAACGTCGGCGAAATCTGTGGGTTGGTGCGGCGCGAGGCGGAGAGTTCGTAGTTGAGGCCAAACACCTCGCCGGCCCAGACGCTCGTGCGTTCCGGGATGAGCCGCGAGCCCGCGACCGACTCCAGCGGCGCGGCCGGCGCGGCGGCGTTGAACGCGGCGACGCGCTGCGGGCCGCGATTCGTTTTCGCCGTGAACGCGGGGATTTGCACCGGCGCGCCCTGCCGGCCACGCACGAGGTAGCTGAGCATCACCGAGCGCGTCGTCGGAAAATTGATCATGTTCATGCTCTCGGTGCGACCGATCGGTGTGAACGTGACGCTGGGGATCGCGGGCAGATCGGGCTGGCCGTCGGGCTCGCAGTTTTCGTAAACGAGCACGACGGCGCTCGCCATGCCGTTCTCGGCGGGCTCCCAGCGGACGGATTGGGCGCGCGCGGTCAGGCTGGCGACGAGCGAGAGGAAAACCAACGGAAGGAGTCGGGCGAGGCGCATGGCGTTACCAATTCTTGCCGGTCTTTTTCACGGCTTTCCTTTCACCCTCCATTAACTGAAAGAGCTGGGCGGGCGAATCCAGATTGCGGAGCTGATCGAGTTTTTGGAGCGGCAGCGCGAGGGAAGGATCGACCTGCTCGGGCGGCTGGTCTTTTTTCTCGTGGTTGCCGCCGACCTTCTGCGTGCTCTCCGGTGGCGGGGGCGGCGGTGGATCCTTCTTGTTCATGTCGCCAAAGGCGGATTCGCCCTGCGGTTTCGGCTCGGGCGGCTTGGCCTCCTGTTTTTGGTCCTCTTTCTCGGCGGGATCGTTCTTGTCCTTCTGATCCTGGGGCTGGCCGGAGGAATCCTGTTTCTGCTGCTTGGATTTTTGATCCTTCTTCTGCTGATCCTGCTTTTGTTGTTGCTGATCTTTTTTGTCCTGCTGGTCCTGTTGATCCTTTTGATCCTGCTGTTTGTCGTCTTCGGATTTTTTCAACAGCGCCTCGAGCTCCTCGCGCAGCTTGGGCCAGTCGGTTACTTTGGCGTCCAGCTTCGTGCCGAGCGTGACGGCTTTGAGCGCGTCGCGCACCGGGCCTTCGGGCACCTGCTGCTGTTCGGACTGGAGCCGCGAGCCCCACGTGACGGTCTCGCGGCCCAACTCCGCCCAGTCGCGCGCGGTGCGTTGCTCGGTGGCGGACAGGCGGCCGACGATTTTGGCGAGAGCGGCGGAAGGTAGGGGCGGCGGCGCTTCCGCGGCGAAACCGGAAACCGGAAACCGGATGGCGGAAATAAAAACCAATACGACGGCTGCGGCCGCCGTTGCGAGTTTTCCGGTTTCCGCTTTCGGCCTACCGGTATTTTCCGGCGCCAGCCGGATGTCTCGCGGCCGTGGCCGCACTGGAAACTCCGCGTAGAAACTCACCAGCAGGCACCACAGGCCGAGCGCGAGGGGCCATTGGAAACGTTCGACGAGGCGGATCGTATTTTTCTCCACAAACTGCCCCTTGCGGCCCGCCTCAATCGTCTCCTTCACGAGCGCCGCGAGATCGACCCACGCGCTGGCGTCGCGATAGACGCCGCCGGTGGCGCGCGCCAGTTCCTGCAGGGTCGCGCTCTCGAGTTTCGAGAGCACGACGGCACCGCGGTCGTCTTTCACAAACTGGCCCGTGCCGTCGGGAATCATCGCGCCCGCCGCCGTGCCGATGCCGAGGCCGAGCACGCGAATGCCTTTTTTCTTCAACTCCTCGGCGCGGCTTTTCCAGTCGTCGTCGGTCGCCTCGCCGTCGCTCAGGATCACGAGAAACCGATCGGCGGCGCCGCTCGCGCTGAAGGCCTGCACGGACGCGTCGATGAGCGCGCCGTAGTTGGTGCCGCCCTCGGGCAGAAAGTCCGGGCCGAGCGCGGGAAGAAACTCGCGCAGAATCTCGTAGTCGGCGCTGAGCGGGCTCTGCAAAAACGCCGTGCCGGAAAACACCACGAGGCCGACGCGTTCGCCGGCGAGTTTTTCGAGCAATGACTGGATGAGGAGCTTGGCGCGGTCGAGGCGCGACGGCTTCACGTCCGGCGCGAGCATCGAACGCGAGAGGTCGATCGCGAGGAGGATCTCGCGCGACTGGTCGAAGACGGGCTCGTCGATGCGGCCCCATTGCGGGCGGGCGAGGGCGCACACCGCGAGCGCGAGACCCATCGCGAGCCAGTAGCGCGGCTGGGCCGAAGCGGAAGGCTGGGCGTTGAAACTGGAAAGCGTGAGCGCGCGCGCACCGGCCTCGGCGCGGAGAATCTTGGGGTGCGCGTTCGCGGCGGTGCGGCGGCGATGGGTGATTTCCCACGTGAGCAGCGCGGCGGGCGCGAGCAGGAGCCAGAGGAGGAATGGCCAGGCGAAAGTCATGGTGAAAAAATCCAAACGGCAAAATCCAAACGCCAAAAAATACTCAACGGACGGAAAAATTCAAAACGGCCGGCGTGCGGCAGGATTGAGGTTTGGCCTTTGGAAATTTTTGGGCGTTTGAACATGGGCGTTTGGGATTTGCCGCGCGTCATGCGACCGCGACGCTTCGCGTCACGGGTCTCGCCAGCGCAGCCGCGATCGTCAGCAGCCCGAGGCCGGGCCCGGCGAGCCACCAGAAGAGCTCGGTGGTGACGAGATAGCTCTTGGCCTGAAACTCGATCTTCTGCGCGCGGTCGATCGCCTTGAAACTGCTTTCGATCGTATCGGTATCGGCGACGCGGAAAAATTTTCCACCCGTCGCGTCAGCGATCTGGCGGAGCTGCGGCTCGTCGAGATCGGAGAGCATGCGGCGGGTGGTCACGCGGCGGCCGGCGTCGTCGTAAACGGGCACGCGCACGTAGCCATCCTTGCCGGCACCCATCGTGTAAACGGGGATGCCGCGCGACTTGGCGAGTTCGGCGGCCTGTTCGGGCTTGAGGGCGCCGCGGTTGTTGGCGCCGTCGGTGAGGAGCACGACGAAGGCCCCCGTGCGTTTGCCGCCGCTGTTGCGCCTGGCCTGTTCGAGCCGCGTGAGCGCGACGCCGAGGCCGTCGCCAATCGCAGTGCCATCCTCAATCATGCCGATGCGCACGCGGGCGAGCTGACGCGCGAGCCAGTTGTGATCGAAGGTGAGCGGAGCCATCGTATAGGCGCGCCCGGCAAACAGCACGATGCCGATGCGATCAGCGGTGCGGCGTTCGATGAAGGCCTGAATCACGGGCTTGATCGCCTGCAGGCGGTTGATGGGCTCGCCGTCCTTTTCGTAATCCTCCGCGCGCATCGAGGTCGAGAGGTCGATGGCGAGCATGATGTCGTAGCCCTCGGAGCGCACCTCGCGCTTGTCCTCGACGCGCTGCGGGCGCGCGAGGGCGACGATGAGCGCGGCGAGGCTGAGCAACGCGAGCACGACCGGCCAGCGCGAGGGCGCAACGAGCGAAGGCCGGTGCCACGCGGCGGCAAACGGCACGAGCAGCACGGGCACGCTCCGCCGCCCGCGCAACCACACGATCAGCGGCAGCGCGAGAAGCGCGAAGAGCCAGACGGGATCGTGGAAGGCGAGACGGGTCACGGGTGGAAAAATCCCAAATTACAAAATTCCAAAAGCCAAAGAAATCCCAAGGGCCGGAAAATCTCAAAACCGCCGGCGAACGGAAATGCGGTTTGGTTTTCGGGGCTTTTTTTTTGGCGATTGATCATTGGCGTTTGGAATTTGCGCGCCTCAGTGGCGCACCATGCGCGCGTGGAAGAAACGCACCAGCGCATCGAGGCGGTTTTGTTCGGTGCTGACGACGAGGCGGCTGAGCGCGTCGGGAAAGAGCGCGTGCCACGCGGCGTCGCGTTCGCGCTGCCATGTGGCGTGCGCGGCGCGCTCGGCGGCGTTGCCCTCGAGCGTCACGAGCCGGCCCGCCGTCGGATCGTAGGCGGCGAAACTTTCGCCGGCCGGCAGCGCGCGGTCCCACGGATCGTCGACACGGAAGCCCATCGTCTGGTAACGGCGTTGCAGCACGGGCCAACCGTCAGGCACACTCCGCGACGGAAAATCGCCGAGCCAGATCAGCACGCTGTGCTTCGGCGCGGCGCGGGCGAGGAAGCGCCACGGCATCTCCGGGGCGGCATCGGTCGGCGCCGGGGCGGGGCGCGCGAGCAGCGTGGCGGCGGAGTGGAGAATCTGGCCGCGGCCACGCACGGGCTCGCGAAAAAGATTTCCGCGCGGCGAGCAGTGCGCGAAGCCCACGCGGTCGCGGTTGACGGCGCCGAGGAGCATGACGAGCCCGGCGAGTTCGAGCAGCGCCTCGCGTTTCGACTGTGCACCGGAGCCGAAGTGGAGCGACGGCGAATCCTCGAACACGAGGAGCAGCGTGACCTCGCGCTCCTCGACAAATTTCTTGCGGTAGGGCTCGCCGAGGCGCGCGGTGACGTTCCAGTCGATGTCGCGCACGTCGTCGCCGAACTCGTATTTCACGACCTGATCGAACTCCATGCCGCGGCCGCGAAACGCGGAGCGGTATTCGCCGCTGAGCACGTTTTCCACGGCGTGCCGCACGCGCCACTCCAACTGGCGCAAGAGGGCCAGGGGATTTTCGATTTTCGATTCTCGATTGTCGATGGGCATCGGGGCGGGAGGACCGGCGGTTTCCGACCGCCGGCAGCGGCGCTTGGGAAAGCGCCGTTCCGTTAATTTCAAGTGGTCGCGGGCACGGGCGTGCGTGCGACCACTTGCGCGACGATCTTGTCGGGCGTGATTTCCTCGGCTTCGGCCTCGTAGGTGAGGCCGATGCGATGACGGAGGACGTCGGGCGCGAGTTCCTGAATGAGCGCGGGCGAGAGGTAGTCCTGCCCGCGCAGCCACGCGAGCGCGCGGCCGGATTGGTAGAGCGCGAGCGAGGCGCGCGGCGACGCGCCGAAATTCAGGTAGCGTTTCGCGGTCCCGCCTTTTTCGGCGAGGGCGCGCGTGCCGCGCACGAGCGCGAGGATGTAGCCCTGCACCGCGGGCGAGAGATGGATCGCATCGACGGCGGTGCGGAGCGCGAGCAATTCTTCGCCGCTCGTCACGGCGGTGAGCGCCGGCTGTTGCGTGATCTGGCCCCAGCGCTGCATCATCGCCGATTCTTCCTCGGCGGTCGGGTAGTCCACGATCAGTTTGAAAAGAAACCGGTCCGTCTGCGCCTCGGGCAGCGGGTAGGTGCCCTCCTGCTCGACGGGATTTTGCGTGGCCATGACGAAAAACGGCTTCGGCAGCGGATGCGTCTGCCCGCCGATCGTGACCTGGCGCTCCTGCATGGCTTCGAGCAGGGCGCTCTGCACCTTGGCGGGCGCGCGGTTGATTTCATCGGCGAGCACGAGGTTCGCGAAAATCGGCCCGTGGTGCGGTGTGAACGCGCCCGTCTTCGGCTGGAAGATCATCGTGCCCGTGACATCGCTCGGCAACAAATCGGGTGTGAACTGGATGCGCTCGAACTGCACGCCGAGGGCGGTGCCGAGCGAGCGGACGAGGAGGGTCTTCGCTAGGCCGGGCATGCCTTCGAGGAGCACGTGGCCGTTGGCGAGCAGCGCGACGAGGAGGCGTTCGACGACGGCGTCCTGGCCGATGACGGCCCGGCCGATTTCATCGCGGAGTTTCTGGGACCAGACGGGACCGGTGAGCATGAGTGGAAAATTGGAAAAGCGGGAAAGTGGGAAACGAGGAGGAGCGGAGGGAGGGCGTTTGACTCGGGGAGCGAAGAATAGTTTCCCTGAGAGGAAAAGAGGCGGCCATGGCTTTACCAACCCAAATCGACGAACGGCTCGCGGCCCTCGGCGTCCGCGTAGCGGACGTGGAGGAAAAGTTCGTGCGCGGCACCGGGCCCGGCGGGCAGAAGATCAACAAGACCAGCTCGACCGTGTGGCTGCGGCATGGGCCAACCGGCGTGGAGGTGCGGTGCCAGCGCGAGCGCTCGCAGGCGATGAACCGCGAGGTGGCGTGGTTGGAGCTGTGCGGGAAACTCGAAGCGCGAGTGCGCGCCGCGAAGGCCGCGGTGGTGGACGCACGGGAGGAGGAACGCCGGCGCACGCGGCAAAAATCGCACGGGCAGAAGGTGCGGATGATTCAGGCAAAAAAACACCGCGCGAAGCACAAGGCGAAGCGCGGGCGGGTGGGCGGGGATGGGTGGTAGACGCGCGGTGTGGATGGCGATGCGAGGGAGCGCTGTCCGCGACGGGATTTGTCTGTTGTAGAGCGGAGTCGCCGAACCCCGCCACTCAGCGAGTGTAATACGCGAACGCACCCAACCCCGGCGGGGTGCGGATACCCCGCCCTACAACAACCCGCTACCCGGGCCGACCTCAGAGAATCTCCACTGCATCGCCCACGCGCACCGCGCAGGCTTTGGTCTCGTGAATCAAATTCTGGCCGAAATTCACATCGGTGGGATCCGTGGCGTCGCGGCGGTAGGTGGCGAGCGTGCGGAGCGGTTCCTTGCCGCGCTCGCCGGTGAACTGATCGGTGGTCGTCACGATACAGCGGGACGACTGACCAGCCGCCCGAAGCGTGACGTCACCGATGCGGAAGCGCGGCCAGGTATCTTCGGCGTAGGCGGCGCAGCCGGCGACCACCAGATTGGGACGAAAGCGGCTCATTGGCACGGCGTCCTCACCGTGGGCGATGATGCGGTCATTGAGATCGGCTAGCGACGCCTCGCTGATGGCGAGGAGGGGAGCACCATCGGCAAACGTAAACCGATCGCGAGGATGCGCGGCGCGTTTCAGGACGGGGCGGGAGAATTTCTCGCCGATGCGCACCAGCCGGCAGCGGGCGCCCAGAAACTCGGAAAGAAATGTCGCCGCGTCGTCACCGCAATCCTCGGCGAGCAGGCCCTCGCTTTTCCAGACACTCACGGTGCGCAACGCCGCCCGCGGATCGGAGGCGCGCGCGATGCGGCGAGAGCCGGAGCCCGGCGCGCGAAGCGTGAGCGTGGTGGCGTCGAGCGCCGTTTCGATCTGCGCCATTTTCGGCAGCGTCCGCTGCGTGAGAAATTTTCCGGTTTCATCAGTCACCAGGAAACGCCGGTCGCCGTTGAGGCCGAGCCCATCGACTTCAGCGGACGCGACCGCAAAGCCCCGGAGCGATTTGACGGGATAGAGGAAGAGGCCGGAAAGCCGCATGTTGGAATTCGGTGATGGTTTACCGCACAAACGTCCCCTTCGCATCGCCCGGCCGCGCGCGGCCGAGCGTGACGAGGGTATGGAGGATTTCGCCGATGTCTTTCGCGTCGGCGCGGGCGAAACGTTTGGCGAGGTCGGCCGCAGTGGCGAGTTTCTCCTCGGCGGCGAGCACGGTTTCGACGGCGCGGACTCGGTCGGAGAGCGTCTTCGGCCAGGGGATTTTCGCGGTTTTCCTGGATGCGGCGGCTTTTTTGCGCAGGCCTGATTTCCAGTCGGGTGCGATAGGTTCCTCCATACCGAGCGACGATTGTTTTTCTCCGGCGAAAAGCGGCTTCTGATAATCAGGGCGAAGCCAGCGGATTTGGCCCTGCGCTTCCTCGGCGGCGCGGGCGGCGTTGAGGGCGACGACGCGGGCGAGGATGTCTTCATCGCTCAACGGCCACGGCCAGCCGTAGGCATCGGCGACGGCGGCATCGAGGTCGTCGTGGAGCTGGCGGAGCGTGGCGACGAGGGCTTGGTCGTGCAGGAGTTTCTCCTTTTCAGTCAGCAATGGAGCCGCGCCGACCTCGGCGCGGGATCGACGCGCCGGGGGCGGCGCATCCCCAACCGAAGGTCGACGGATTTTTTCGAGCACATTGTAGAGATCGGTGAGGCCGATGCCGTGCTGCGCCTGCGCGCGCTTGCGGTGGGCATCGAGTTCCTCGGCGAGCGCGCGGATTTTCGCCTTCTGCTTTTCCGTGCAGTCGGGGACAGGAAAATGGCTAGCACATTCCGTATTATAGACAGGCGTGTTGCCAACGCCGTGTCGCCCTCCTTTTCGCCTCGCGAAGTGATCGTGCATTGAGGTGGACAGCACGCCCAAGATAAATGCGTCGTTAGTCGTAAATACGCGGAGTTTTTGATCAGGCAGGATTCCAGCTGGAAGAAAGCAGAAATACCTAGTGGCGAATTTTCAACCGTGACGATGTATCGGTCTAATCCTCGGATTCCGGAACGAAGTTCTGCGCGATTTGCTTCGAACAGCCACCATTCGCGTTTCAGTCGAGGATTTCGCTCTTGGGAGCGTTCAGCCTTCGTGTGGGCTACGAGATAATCATAGGCCTTCGGAAAGTTCTGGTGAATTTCAGATTCAGAAAGACCAAAAAAATCTAGCACTCGAAGTCCTCGTGGTCGCCGCGCTATATCTTGCCCGTTGCGATAGGGAGGAGCGTGCCGCTCTTTGTAAACCCCCTTGGGAAACAGTGCAGTTGCTTGCTCGTCAGTAATGAGGAGGGTTTCGGCGTAGGGCTTCATCCCAGCATGGCAAAGTTCAGACCAAGCACGCAGCTCACGTGTCGCAGATAAATCAATGTCCACTGATAAATCTGCATGAATCTCCCTTCCCTTAATCGTGCGAAATGCGTCGGGGTGGTAAAAACCGGCCGGTCTCGCTTTTGCGACTTGATCGTGATCAGGAGCAAGAAGGAGGTGCGGGATCGTCTGAGTTTCGCGGTCGCGGCGGCCGAGCACCGTCATCGCGATTCTAACGCTAGCCTCAGTTTGGTCTTCGTCCCAAGGATGATCGGGTGTTGCGAAAATGATCCGACTACCGGAGGCCATCGCATACTCAACGACACTTCGATTTTGCTTCTGACGAATTCGGCTGGTGGAAACGAGGCCGAAGCGGCGAATACTGTCATTTAAGAGAAGTCGCGCCGCGTGCTTCCAAAATAACATGACGAAATCGACTGCTTGCTCGATGTCGGCAAACGCCCGGTCGAGAGCATCGACGTAGCCGTCGCGGAGTTCCTCGCGCATGTTACGATTCGCAACAAACGGCGGATTGCCCACGATAAAATCCGCCTGCGGCCACTCGGCGGGGCGCGGGTTGACGAAGGTTTCGAGCGGGACGACGGCCTTGTCGTCGGGCACTTCGCGGCCAGTCGCGGGATCGATCTTCATCGTCTTGCGATCCCAAACGAAGCGCATTTTGCCGGCGGCGTCCTGGGCGAATTCTTTTTTGTCGTAAGCGAGCACGGCGTCGCGGCACTCGATGTTTTTAAATGCGCGGAGGACGGGCTCGGGCCATTCGGTGCTGCCGCGGTTGCGATGGTGCCATTGCAGATAACCGATCCAGAGGACGAGTTCGGCGATGGTGGCGGCGCGGGGATTGATTTCGATCCCGAGGAATTGGTGCGGGTCCACGGTCTCGCCGCCGAGGTCGAGCCGCATGTTTTCGCCGAAGCCTTCGAGGCGCTTGAGGTGTTCGAGGGCGACGTAGAGAAAATTGCCGGAGCCGCAGGCGGGATCGAGCACGCGCACCGCGCAGAGCCGGTGGTGGAAGGCACGGGTTTCCTTGATGGCGCCTTTCAGATCGCCGCGACCGGCGAGCGTGACGGCGGCGGCGCGCACGTGCTCCCATTCCTCGCGGAGCGGCTCGACGAGCGTGGGGAGGACGAGACGCTCGACGTAGGCGCGGGGCGTGTAGTGGGCGCCGAGTTTGTGGCGCTCGGCGGGATTGAGCGCGCGTTCGAGGAGCGTGCCGAAGATGGCGGGCTCGACATGTTTCCAATCCTTCTTCGCGGCGTCGATGAGGAGGCCGAGCTGCGTGCCGTCGAGCGGGAGCACGGCGGATTCGGCGAAGAGACCGCCGTTGAAATGGAGGAGGGTTTTGCGGAGGGCGAGCGAGTAGCCGCCGCGATTCATCTCGTCGAAAAGGCCCTTGAGCAGCGGGACGGCGGCGCCGGGATCGCCCTTCGCCGATTCGAGGAGCTGCGTGAAACTGTGGCGCGGGAGGAGGTCGATATCCTCGGCGAACATGCAGAAGAGGCAGCGCGAGAGAAACGCGGCGACGAGCGCGGGGTCGTGCTTTTTCTCAAACAGCTTGGCGAGCTCGGCGAGGTAGCGGGCGACCTCGCGCGTGACGGCGGCCGCGATCTTCGCGGGGTCGAGCGTGAGCGGTTCGAGCCAGATGGCGCGGAGCTTGGCGCGGGCGTTCGCGTCCTGCAAGTCGGCGAGCCGGATGCGGTTGGCGCGCGCATCGGGAAACGGCAGGTAGGCTTTCCCCTGCTGGGAAAAATCGGCGTAGAGCTCGAACACGTGGCCGACATCGACGACGAGCAGGAACGGCGGCGTGGGCTCGCCCGCGGGGAGATTGCGGGCGTAGCGCTCGGCCTGACCGCGGGCCTTGAGCATCGCGTCGTCCCACGCTTCGGAGCCGCGGGCGATTTTGGATTTCTTCTCGGGCGCGGGTTCGAGGAGATGTGCGAGCGATGTTGTAGCCGGGCTCGGTGAGCCCGGTTGGCCGGGGTCAACGACCCCGGCTACAGCGGCGGCGTATTGCTTCGCTTCGAGCACGAAGCACCCCCGCTTGTAGAGATCGATGTGGCCGGTCGTGGCCTTGCGATCGCGCTGGTGAAGCGGGACGGCGCGCTCGAAGACGTAGGCGTTGTGCGCGGTGTCGTCGCCCGCGGGCTCGGGCGGCGGCACGTCGAGCAGCGCGCAGAGTTCGGTGAGGAAGAGCGCGTAGTTGGCGCGCTCGGCGGAGCCGGCGGCAGACCAGCGCGCGATGAAAGCGGTGGCGGCGAGTTCGGAAGCGGCTGGCTTGGCTTCAGGCATGAAAGACGCGCGGAGGACAGCGGGCGCCACGGCGCGGCGCAACCTTTCAGTCGCGCCGGAGTCGGGATGAACCGCTCACCCTTTCCGCCGATAGGCGGCGAGGTAGTGGGCTGAGCCGGCGGTCGTGGCGAACGTGGTGGGCGTGGTCCCGTCGAGACCGTAGCAGACGCGGAGGCGGTCGCCGACGAGCTGATAGATGCACGGGATCGTGCGGCCGGCGTTGGGGCCTTTGGCGCCGAGGAGAATGAGGGTCGCGTGCGGGGCGGAGGATGTGCGGGTGTAGGTGCCCTGGTCGGCGAGTTCGCCGGCGAAGTGGACGTGGTAGGTGTCGGCGGTGAGGTGGAGTTCCACGCGGAGCGCGAGGAGATCGGAGGAGGGCTCGCCCTCGCTCTCGGCGCGGATCATTTCCCAGATGCCGTCGAGTGAATGCATGGACGAATGCGGCGCGGCGGCGAGCGCCGGCCCTACGGTTTCAGCTCGGGCGCGGTGAGTGCCTTCGGAACCTCGTCGATGAGGCGGGGCTCGGTGATTTTCTTTTCGCTGCCGGCACCGAGTTTCTCGAGTTTGCGGCCGGTGACGAGGACCTGGTTTTCGGTTTGATGGACGGTGCTGTTGTAGGCCTCGACGGACTGGCGGAGCCGCTGGCCAAGGGTGTCGAGATTTTGTGCGACGGTGGCGACGCGCTCATGGAGCTCCACGCCGAGCTTGCGGATGTCGTCGGCGTTTTTCGAGAGCGCCTCCTGTTTCCAACCGTAGGCGGCGGCCTTGAGCAGCGCGATGAGCGTGGCGGGGGAGGCGAGGATGACGCCGACGGCGGTGCCGCGCTCGAAGAGATCGGGCTCGTAGCGGAGGGCGGCGCTGTAGAACGCCTCGCCGGGGATGAAGAGCACGACGAACTCCGGCGAGGGCTGGATGTTTTTCCAGTAGGATTTGTTGCCGAGCGCGTCGATGTGGTTGCGGACGACGCGTGCGTGCTCGGTGAATTTTGCCTTCCGCACCGTTTCGTCGCTAGCCTCGAGCGCCTCGAGAAACGCCTGCATCGGGGCCTTCGCATCGACGGCGATGGTTTTGCCGCCGGGGAGCTTGATCAACATGTCGGGGCGCACGCCGCCGAGATCGCCCTGTTGCGTGAAATCGACGTGCTCGACCATGCCGGCGAGTTCGACGACGCGCTGGAGTTGCAGCTCGCCCCAGCGCCCGGCGGTGCTGGTCGAGCGCAGCGAACGCGAGAGTTTGGTTGTTTCGGATTGGAGCGAGGTCTGCGCGAGCGCCAGGCCCTTGAGCTGCTCGGTGAGCGAGCCGTAGGCCTCCTTGCGGGCGTTTTCGAGGGCGATGATTTTGGAGTCCACCTTGTCGAGTGACTCGCGGAGCGGCTTCACGAGCGCATCGATCGCGAGCTGGCGCTTTTCGAGATCGCCGGCGGACTGCTGCTGAAGCTGGGCGAAAGTTTGCTTGGCCTGGTCGAGAAAATCGGTGCGGTTGGCGCGGAGCGCATCGGCGGAGAGCGCCTTGAATTCGTTGACGAGCCGCTCCTGCGCCGTGCGTTCGGCGTCGAGCTGGCTCGCGAGCTGGGCGTTGAGCGTGGCGAGCCGGGATGATTCGGCGCGCAGGGTGGCGAGTTCGCCGGTGAGGCGGGCATTTTCCCCGTCGCGCGCGCGAACGCGCTCGGCAAGCGCGGCTTCGCGCGACCGCAACAACAGCCAGACGATGATGCCCGCGACGGCGGCGGAGAGGACGGTGGCGACGAGTGGATCCACGGCGCGAAGTTCGAGACTCGCCGCCGACAGGGCAATCCCTGATGCGTGCCTTGACAGCTGGGATCGCGCGCGACAAAACAGCGTTATACTGTGCGGCCATCTCCGCCGTGCGGCCCTCGCCCAATAAATTCGCCCCCACCCGCCCGCATGCTGCCCGAGAAATCCTCGACCCTGACCACGCCCGGATTTGCGGAAAAACCACCGGTTCTGGTGGTTGACGACGAATACGGCCCGCGCGAATCGATCGCGTTCACGCTTTCCGGTGAATTTGCGGTGGACACGGCCGAGCGCGCCAAGGAGGCGCTCATCAAACTGTCGGCCCGGCCGTATGCCGCTGTCGTGATGGATATCCGGATGCCGGAGATGGACGGCATCAAGGCGGTCGAGGAGCTCCGCAAAATCGATCCGTATGTCTCGGTGATTATGCTGACGGGCTACGGCACGCTGCAGACCGCGCAGCAGGCGATGGTGGCCGGCGCCAACCAATATCTCAGGAAGCCGCCCGACATCGCCGAACTGATCGATGCCGTGCGCAAGCAGGCGCAGGCCACCCGTGTCCGCCGCACCCAGGCGCAGGCCGCGGCGGAAGTCCTGAGCATGAACAATGCGTTGCGTCGCGAGATCGAGGCGAACGAGCCGCAGATCTGGCAGGCACGTGCCTCAGTCGAGCTGGTGCACGACCTGAACAATCCGCTCACAGTCGTCATCGGCTACGCCGCGCTGGTGGCCGACGAGGCGGAGATCCTCGCGCAGCGCGATCCCGAGGCGGCAAAAAAACTGTCCGAATACGCCTCGATGGTCGAGAAGGCCGCGGAGTATTGCCACCACCTTTCGGAAAACTGGCGCACGGCCTCCAAGCAGGCCACCGCGTTTGTCCCCGTGGATCTCGTGGCGATCGCGAAGGAAGTGCGGGACGTGATCTTTTTTGGCAATGCCGCGATCGAATGCGCGGGCTTGGGCGAGGCCTGGGTGCGCGGCTCGAAATTTGAATTGATGCGGATTTTCCAAAACCTCTTCAAGAACTCGCTCGAAGCCGGGACCACCCGGCTCGTCGTGACCTGCCAGCGCACCGCCGATCAGATCGAGCTGACGCTCGCGGACAACGGGGCCGGCATGGATGCCGACCGCATCAAACGCGCCATGCACGGAGGCTACACCAGCAAGGCCAGCGGGACCGGACTGGGCCTGAGCATCTGCCGGCACCTGAGCGGAACCCACGGCGCGACCTTCGCGCTGGAGTCCGCACCGGGCCAAGGCACGACGGTGCGCCTGGTCTTTCCCGCGGCCCCGCAGGGATGAAGCGGCGGCGCGTCAAAATCACCGGCCTCGGGTTCGTCACGCCGGCCGGCATCGGCAAGGAGGAGTTTCTGCGCCAGATTCAGGAACCGATCAGTCGGGTGGTGTCGTTGAACCGGTTTCCCGATGAGGCGGGAGCGTTTGTGGGCGCGGAGGTGAAGAATTTCAAACTCGAGCGCTACGTCGAGGGCGCGAATAGCAAGCGGATGCCGCGGCACACGCAGTTTGCGCTCGCGGCGGCGGTGCTGGCGGTGCGCGATGCCGGGCTGGAGCTGCCGCAGCTGCGGGATCGCGGTGCGGTGGTCATCATTGGCGCGGCGTTGATGGATTTCGGCTCGATCAACAAGACGTTCGATCTGGTGCACCGTCAGGGGCTGGTCAGCGCGCTGCCAACTTCCGTTGCGAACGTGCTGGTGAGCGGAATTGCAGCAGCCGTCAGTGAGACGATTGGTAGCGTTACCCGGGCGATGTCGCTCCAAAGTGCTTGCTGTTCCGGTTTGGATGCGATCGGCCGTGCGGCGGATATGATTGCTACCGGGGAATCGAATATGGCGGTGTGCGGTGGCACCGAAGCACCGTTGCATCTGCATCCCATGTTGGAATTGCGTCTCGCTGGTTTGGCGCCGGGAAATCCCGATC
>JANXSC010000210.1 GCA_025352845.1 Opitutaceae bacterium | reverse complement strand
CAGGGAAACGCCGTGACGCTTAATGCTGTAGGGGCCGGAGCCCCACGGGAGCGGAGCGTCAGGCAAAGGGGCGGAGGATGTGCTCAAAGGACGGTAAACGGAGGGATGGAGGACGGTAGGCGCTGAGGCGAGGCGTTATCTATTTTGCAATCAACCAGTCCCCGAGCGTGCGAAAAGTCTCATTCGCGCCCGCGATGATCGCATCGTCTTGATTGAGCCGCGCCGCCGCGTCTTCGAGCCCCGCGCCAAACGCCTTCCAGCGCGCGCCGGTCTCCGCGCCATATCCGTTGAAGAACGCGACCCCGCTTTCTGGCGGAAGCCCGAGACTCTTCTGCAACTGCCGCGTGATCACCTGTCCGCCGAGCGTGGAGCCTTCCACCACATACAAACATCCCAGCCCCTGCGCCTCTGTCGCCAGCGCGGGCAGCGCAGCGCAGCGCGGCAACTGCGCGATGGTCTCCGCCGTCTCGCCGAGCGCGATTAAGTCACGCTCCAGTGCCGGCGCCTTCACCCGCTCCGCATAATCAATCCCCCGCCCTTCCGCCCGCGACCAGGCAACCAACCGCGCCTCCAGCGGAACGTAGTAGCCGTAAAACCGCCCCAGCAGCCGCCGATAATCCGCCAGCGAAAAAGCCGGATCCATCAACGGAATATGGGCCTCCAGAGCCGAGTGTTGAGCCTGAGTATCTGAGCGGAGTCGTTTGAGGATCATAAGAAGAAGAAAAGAACTATGCTTGCTCAAACGCGTGCCTGAGCCAGATGAGGAGCCTCTTGAGATCATACTCACCCGCCTCCTCCATCTCTCTATGATCGATGTGGACGCGATCGAGCGCGATCTTTTTCTGCGTCACGAGCCGGTCCAGATCGAAGCCGAGAGAGCGGACATTGGCCGTCAGCTCGGCCGCGTTTTCCTCGACCATCATGAACACGCCCGGCTCGCCAAACTCCGCCGTCCCGCATGCGAAGAATTCCATGGCCAGCATCGTCTTCCCGCACCCCCTGCTCCCGCACACGAGCGTCGGCCGCCCGGCGGGCAACCCGCCGCCGGTGATTTCACCCAGGCCGGTGATGCCCGTCGGGGCTTTGGGGAGGATGGTCGTAACCGCGAGGTCGTTTTCTTCTTCACAGCTGGGCGAACCTCTCTGGTTTCAGGGACATTCGGCAAAGCCATAATCGCCCGCTCCGAGCGCCCTTTTTGCAGTGATGCCGGCCGCCGCACGCGGTGCGGGAAAACATCGGCATCGCGGGGAGGCCCGCTGACTCAAGCCGCCTCCGCCGTGACACACTTCACGGGCTTCACCCAGTGGGCCAAAAAGCCCAACTCGCTTGGTTTCGCGCCCGCCGTTTTCCCTGCCATATCCGCAAAGCGGGCTGGCCGTCATGCCAATACCGGTGCCCCGTAACACTCCCGAGGTGCTTCATCCACCACCGCCCCTCCGCGTCAAAAACGATCTTCAGGACACCGGCGCGAGTGTCTCCGCGACGGGCGTGCGATAGGCCTTCAGCGCCGGCACCACTCCGCCCAGCGCACAGAGTCCGACCATCGCCAGCGGGCAAATCCACAGCACCGGATGCCCTGCCGCCACATCGAGCACCACACCCGTCTGCGCGCGAATGAGGCTGGCGATGCCCGCATATAGTCCGAAGTAGATCGCAAACCCCACCACCGCGCCGAGTGCGCCGATGCACGCCGCCTCCGCCAGAACGGCACCAAAAATCGTCCGCCGTTTCGCGCCGAGCGCGCGCAGGATCGCGAGGTCGCGCTGCCGCGCGCTCATCGAGTTGTAGATGCTCGCGAGCACCGAGCCCGCCGCCACGAGCGCCACGAGATACGCCACCAGCGTCAGCACCTGGTCGAACCACGCGATCTTCCCAAACAGCTCCGCCACGATTGCGCCCACGGGATAGGCAAACGTGAGCCGGTTGCCCTGCTTGTTGTAGAGCAGGTCGAGCTGGAGTCCCGCCATCGGCGTGCGCAGTTGGATGAGGACTGCGCTCACATCCGTCGCGGTCTTGGCGTCGTGCCCGCTCATCGTCTGCAAGCCGCCCAACGGAATCCACACCACGCGATCTGCCGGCGTGTTGGTCGGCGCGAGGATGCCCGTGATCGTATAGTCGTCCGCGTGCTCTGCCTTCGCATCGAAGGCCAGGCCGTGAAACGGGCGAAACGTGTCACCGACTTTCAGGCCGAGCCGTTGTGCCGCGAAACTTCCGGCGACCGCCTCCTTCGCCTCCGGGTTGAAAACTTTCCCGCCGGCGACGACCGAGAATTTTTTTCCCGGCACCAGCTCCACATTCGTGAACAGCTCCGGCACCGTGCCTACCAGCCGGTAACCGCGCAAGTTGTCGCCCACCGCGATCGGAATCGCGGTCTTGATCATGGGATGCTTGCGCACCGCCTCAAAGTCCGCCGCCGCCACATTGCCCGGCGACGCCTCGAGGTGGAAAATCGCGTTGAGCACGAGCTGAAGTTTCGAGCCGCGTGCGCCGAGCACCGCATCGAAGCCCGTCGTCGTCTGCGTGAACGCCGCCTGCGACTGCGTCTTCACCATCCACACGCACATCAGCAGACCGCACGCGAGCGCAATGCTCCCCGCCGTGATGACGGTCGAGAGCGCGTGCTGCCGGAGCGAGCGATAGATGATGAGGGGAAGAGTCACGGCGTAGGGAAAATCCCAAAAACCAAAAGTCCAAACCCCAAAGAAATCTCAGCTGGTAAATCACAACCCTGCGTGCAACGCGCGTCGCTGCTTTTTGGCGTTTGGACCCTTGGCGTGTGGGATTTCATTTTCGCGTTTCAGTCAGTGCGCAGTTGATAACCCCAAAGTCCTTCCGCGTCTCGAACGCACTGAGAACCTCCTCGTCGTGACTCACCAGCAGCAGCGCTGCGCCGTGTTCACGACAGACTTCGCGAATCAGCGCCAGCGCCTCGCGCGCGTGCTTGCGGTCGAGATTGCCCGTCGGCTCGTCGGCGAGCACGAGCTTCGGCCGGTTCGCCAACGCCCGCGCGACCGCCACGCGCTGCTGCTGTCCCGTCGAAAGCTGTCGCGGAAAATGATCCAGTCGGTGCCCGAGCCCGACGCGCTCAAGCGTCGCGCGCGCATGAGTCCGGTCGGCTCCACGCGGGCCAAACGACATCCCGAGCACGACGTTCTCCAACACGGTATAGCCTTGGAGCAAATTGAAGGTCTGGAAAATATAGCCGAGCTTCGCCGCCCGCAGTTGGTCGCGCTTTGCCTCGCTCAACGCCGTCATCTCCGCGCCATCGATCGTCACGCGCCCGCTGTCCGCCGCGAGGATGCCCGCGATCAGGTTGAGAAACGTCGTCTTCCCCGAGCCGCTCTCGCCGCGCAGCGCGAGCTGCTCGCCGCCCGCGAGGGAAAATTCCGGCACGCTCACAATCTCGACGCGTTCCCCTTCCGGCGAGAGAAACGATTTCTTGAGATCGACAACGGTGAGCATCGGGCGTCAGTCCATTTGGGAAAAAGCCGCCGAAAGCACAAGCGCTGGTTGCAACCGATCGGGGGCGATGGCGACGACCGTTCTTACCTACCCGATTCGAGCCTGGTCGCCCTGCCCTACGTATCGTTCACCGGCGATTGGCGGGAAATCGCTGGTGCGTCGCCGAACCGCCGGCGCAACATCGTGTCCATCGCCACGCCGGCTTCTTCGATGTCCTTCGATCACAAACGCAACCTTAGCTTTCCAAAATCATGCCCACGCTCACCCGCCTCCGCACCGTGATTGCCAGCATGGCTGTCGCGCTGCTTTCCGTCGCCGCCTTTGCCCAGGCACCCGTCATCACCACCCAACCCGCGTCAGCCAGCATCGCGTTCGGCGCGAACGCCACGTTTAACGTCGTCGCCACCGGGGGCGCGCCGCTCACCTATGCGTGGTTTAAGGAGGCGCGTCTCGTCTCATTCAGCGCTAACGCCGCCCTCACGATCGCCTCCGTGAATCCCGGTGATGCCGGGGCCTACCGCGTCGTCGTGTCGAATTCCGCCGGTTCGGCCGTCTCCAATTCCGTGACACTTGCGGTCACCGGCACGGGCGGCAGTGGTGGTGGGCCCACGCCGCCGCCTCCTGCCGCCGGCACCGCGCCGGCAATCACGACGCAGCCGGCGTCGCTCGCCCTCACCAGCGGGGCCAACGCAACATTCTCCGTCGTCGCCGCCGGCACCGCCCCGCTGCGCTACCAATGGTCGAAAAACGGCCGCTCCATCGGCAACGGCACCGCCGCTTCGCTCGCGCTCACGGGCGTGAAGCTCGATGACGCCGCGATTTACACCGTAGTCGTCTCTAATTCCGCCGGCAATATCGCCTCGTCGCCCGCCTCGCTCACCGTCAGCGCCACCGCAGGCGCCATCACTGCCGCGCCCGCGAACCAGACCGTCAACGCCGGCACCGAGGTCAAGCTCACCGTCACCACCGCCGGAGCCGGCCTCAGCTATCAGTGGAAATTTAACGGTCGCACGATCAAAGGCGCCTCCACCGCCACGCTCACGCTGCCCAATGTCGGCGTCACCGCCGCCGGCAATTACGGCGTGACTGTCTCGAATTCCAACGGCCCGCTCGGCGCCTCCGCCGCCGCGCTCGCGATCCACACCGACGCGCGGCTCGTCAACATCGCCGCGCGCGGCCACGTGGGCGAAGACGACGAGGTGCTCATCAGCGGCTTCGTCACGCGCGGCGAAGGCGTGAAGAAAATCCTCACGCGCGCCGTCGGTCCCACGCTCGGCACGCAGTTCGGCGTCGCCGGTGCGCTGGCCGCGCCCAAGCTCACGCTCTACCGCGGCTCCAGCGTCATCGATTCCAACTCCACCTGGGGCGGCTCGGCCGCCGTCGCCGCGACGTTCACAGCCGTGGGCGCATTTCCGTTGCCCGCGGCGTCGGCCGACGCCGCGATTCTTACCAACCTCGGCCCCGCCAATTATAGCGCCGCCGTCACCGCGCCCAGGGGCCAGCAGGGCGTCGCGCTCATCGAGGTTTACGACGCCGACTCCGGCGCACCCGCCGGAGAAATCGTCAACATCTCCACCCGCGCCCTCGTCGGCTCCGAAGTCGCCAACACGCTCATCGCCGGCTTCTCCATTCGCGGCACCACCTCGGACACCGTGCTGATCCGCGGCGTCGGCCCGAGCCTCGGCACACTCTTCGGCCTGCGCCGCGCCCTCGGTGCCTCGCATGTCACCGTCTACGATTCCAAGGGCGTCGAGCTCGCCGCCAACACCACCTGGGGGAAATCCGGCAAGGGCGACGAGGACGATGAGCGGGACGAGGACAAGGAAGACGATATCGACGACGCCAGCGATCGCGTCGGCGCTTGGAAATTGCCGCGCGGCTCGACCGACTCCGCGCTGCTCCTCACGCTCGCGCCCGGCGTTTACTCGGTGCACGTGACCGGCTTGCGCAGCGCCACCGGCATCGCGATGGTCGAGGTGTTTGAGGTGCGCTGAGCCGTATCCCCATTTTCCGTCCGAAGCGGGACCCCTCCTCTCGCCTCGTCGATTGAAAAGCTAAAGCGCATCCTGCGCCCCCCTCACCGGCGGCGCTTTTT
>JANXSC010000178.1 GCA_025352845.1 Opitutaceae bacterium | reverse complement strand
GCGCGCGCAGCGCCACCGTGCGCTGGCCTTCGCGGTGATCACGTTTTTCCACATCGTGCTGGGGGAACTTGCGCCCAAGTCGCTCGCGATCCAGCGGCCCACGGCCGTCTCGCTGAATGTCGCGGCCCCGCTGATTATTTTCTACCGGATATTTTTCCCGTTCATCTGGGTGCTCAACGGCGCGGCCAATTTCGTCCTGCGGGTCGCGGGCTTCGAAGCCGCCGGCAAGGATGAGCATTCATTCAGTTCCGAAGAGCTGGAATATGTTTTCAGTCAGGCGCGCCATTCGCATCCCGGGGACGCACTGATCAACCGGCTGATGGTGCGGGCGGTGCGCCTCCGGACGGTGACGGCGCAACAAGTCATGCGTCCGCGCGAGCAAATCGTCGCGCTCTGGCTCAACCTGCCCATCGCGGAAAATTTCCGCATCGCGCAGACGGCCGGTTTCAGCCGCTTCCCGGTCTGCGCGGACTCGCTCGACGAAATCAAGGGCATCGTGCTCGTGCGCGAATGGCTCTGGCAGAGCCTCGCGCTCGGGCCGGACGCGTCGTTTGAACCGCTGATGCGGCCCACGCTGACCTTCACGGTGAAGACGCCGATCCACACGATGATCGAACTCTTCCGCACTTCGCGCGTGCATATCGCGGTGGTGCTCGATGCGGATTTTAAGACCGCGGGCATCGTGAGCCTCGAGGATGTGCTCGAGGAAATCGTGGGCGACATCCGCGACGAGTTCGATCTCGGGCGCGGCCCGGTCTTTGAGCACACCGAGAGCGAAATCGTGGTGAGCGGGATGTTCTCGATGCGGGAGCTGCAGGCGGAGACGGGCTGGGCCTTTGAGCTGCAACCGCGCGAAACCGTCGCCGCGTGGGCCGAGCGCAACCGGGGCCGGCCGCTCAAGCGCGGCGAGAGCTTCACCGCCGGCGACTTCAAGGTGACGGCCACCGATATTGCCGCCGGTCGTTTGCGGCGGATCCGCGTCGAGCGGATGCCCGAGCCGGTCCGGAAGGACAGCGGCTTGTAGCTGCGGTGCCGTAGCGCGTCGGCAAGCGCGGGCGCGCATCGCGCCGCTTGATTTTTTCCCGCGTCCGCTAAATTAGCGGACTCGTTTCCTTTCTTTTATCCTTCTTTCTCTCCACCCTCAACACCTTCCCATGTCCACCGCCGCTCCTCAAAAATTCGAGTTCCAAGCCGAGATCAAGCAGCTCCTCGATATCGTCATCCACTCGCTTTACACCGAGAAGGAAATCTTCGTCCGGGAGCTGGTTTCCAACGCCTCCGACGCCCTCGAGAAACTCCGCCACACGCAGCTGACCGAGAAGGAAATCTTCGACGACAAGGCCGACCTCGAAATCAACGTCACCACCGACGACAAGGCGAAGACGATCACGATTCAGGATTTTGGCATCGGCATGACGCGCGCGGAGCTCGTGGAAAATCTCGGCACCATCGCGCACTCCGGTTCGAAGCAGTTTCTCAAGGCGCTCGGCGAGGGCGGCGCAAAAAATGCCAACCTTATCGGCCAGTTCGGCGTCGGTTTCTACTCGGCCTTCATGGTCGCAAAGTCGGTGAAGGTTTACTCGCACTCGTGGCGCGCGGCCGAGCCGGGCCACGTCTGGACGAGCGACGGCTCCGGCAGCTACGAGATCGAGGAGAGCGACGGCCAGCGCCGTGGCTCGAAAGTTGTCATCGAGCTGAAGGACGACTGCGGCGATTACGCGAGCGACTGGAAGATCAAGGAAATCCTCGAGCGCTACAGCGCGTTCGTGTCGTTTCCGATCAACCTCAACGGCAAGCGCGTCAACACCGTCCAGGCGCTCTGGCTCCGGTCGAAAAACGAAATCAAGGACGAGGAATACACCGAGTTCTACAAATTCCAGTCGCACGCGCACGACGACCCGCGTCTCCGCCTCCATTTCAGCGCCGATGCTCCGCTCTCGATCAACGCGCTGCTATTCGTCCCGAAGGAGAACACGGAAAAACTCGGCTTCTCCCGCCTCGAAGCCTCCGTCTCGCTCTACTGCCGCAAGGTTCTCATCGACGCGAAGCCGAAAGACCTCCTCCCCGAGTGGCTGCGTTTCCTAAAGGGCGTGGTCGATAGCGACGACCTTCCGCTGAATATTTCGCGCGAGACGATGCAGGACAAGGCGCTCATCGCGAAGCTGAACACGGTCATCACGAAGCGCCTGATCAAATTCTTCGACGACGAGGCTAAGAATCGGCCCGAGGCTTACGCGGAATTCTACGCCGAGTTCGGTATTTTCCTGAAGGAGGGCGCCGCAGTGGACTACCCGCACAAGGATTCGCTCGTGAAGCTGCTGCGCTACGAGTCGTCGCTCACCGAGAAAGGCAAGACCACGAGTCTCGCCGACTACGTGACGCGCCTCGGCGGCGAGCAGAAGGAAATCTATTACCTCGTCGGCCCGAACCGCGCCGCGATCGAGAACGGCCCGTATCTTGAGGGCTTCAAGGCCCGCAACCTCGAGGTGCTCTTCTGCTACGAGCCCGTCGACGAATACGTGATGAACAACGTCCGCGAGTTCGACGGCAAGAAGCTCATCGCCGCCGATCACGCCGATGTGAAGCTCTCCGAGCTCCCGAAACCCGAGGGCGCGCTCAGCGAGGACGACACGAAGAAACTCACCGCGTTTCTCAAGGAATCGCTTGGCGAGCGAGTCGCCGAAGTGAAGGCCAGCGACCGCCTCGTCGATTCGCCCGCGCTCGCGCTCAACGCCGACAAGTTCATGTCGCCCCACATGCGCCGCATGATGAAGGCCATGAGCAAGGACAAGGGCAGGGAGGAGTCGCCGCTCCGCGTGAATCTCGAAATCAACCCGCGCTCCGCCGTGATGAAGCGTCTTTTTGAAACGCACGCTACGTCTCCGGAGCGGGCGAAGCTCGTCGCCGAACAAATTCTCGACAACGCCCTCATCAGCGCCGGCCTGCTCGACGACGCCAGCGCGATGGTGGCGCGGCTGAATAAATTGCTCGAAATTATCTGAGGCAAGGTTGCTTGCCCCAAGTATGGCTCGATAGCCATACTTTGTGGTTGAAGTATGGCAGGCACCCCATACCGTTGGTGAACTATGAAAATGACCATGCACATCGACGAAGATGTCTTGAAGCGCGTGATGAAAGTCACGGGCGCGAAGACCAAGACGGCGGCCGTCGAGTTCGCGCTCACCGACATGGCGCGCCGCCATAAGATGAAGGAATTGTTCAGCGCCGGCTTGGGCCTCACGCCGGAAGAATTGAAGAACGCCTTCGATCCCAAATCCTACCCGGAATTGGAAAGCACGGCATCGCCCGTCACCAAGGCTCCGCGTCATGGAAAATCTTTTCCTCCCCGATAGTAATATCTACATCGGGGCCCTTCGGGCCGGTGCCGATCCTTTCCGGCAGTTCTCGGGTGGCCACGAGGATCGCGAGTTCGCGACCTGTGGCATGGTGATGCTGGAGGTATGCCGCGGTATTCGCGACCCCAATGTCCTCCGGCGAATTCGCGAGCGCTTTGCCGTGATGATTTTCCAGCCAACGACGAACCAAATATGGGAGCGAGCGTCCCATCTCGCGTGGTCGCTTGATCGGCAGGGCTTGGTTTTGCCCGCGCCCGATTTGATCATTGCGGCGTGCGCCCTGCAGATCGGTGCCACGGTGCTGACGGCCGACGCCCATTTTCGGTCGATACCGGGCTTGCGCGTGATCGGAACGCTCGACTGAGCTGGAGTCGCAGCCGTGCGCGCCCGGCGCTATTTTTTGGTCGCGCTTGGCCCTGGCGTCGCGGCCTCTGGAAATTTTTCGCGCAGGAATCTTTCCACGGCCTCCGCCGTGAGAATCGTCGCGGCGTCATAGACGAATTTCCATTTCCCGTCGGCTTGGCGCTTCCAGATTATGACGTAGATGCCGTAGGGCTTGAAGGGTCCATCCTTTGTCGGTCCCGATTCCGCCACGCCCCACGTGTAGCCGAGATCGCCGGAGTCGGCGACATCGGCGCGGAGCGGTTTCCAGCGGATGACGTTGGGGCGCGCCTTGCCGGCGTCGGCTTTCATCCGCGCTTCCTGGGCGTCGCGGCCGAGCACGAGGCTGTTGGCGATAAAGGCATCGTCCGCCATGTAGGCACGCAGCCCGGGGCTGAAACCGTGCTCCAGCGCATGTTGGAAAAACTCCGCCTCGGTGCGCACGAGTTCGGCCTTCAACACCTCACGATCCGCGGCGCGGACGTTTTCAGGCATGAGCGGCGCAAGGGCGACCGCGAGCAGCAGGAGTGAGGTTCTCATGTTAAAAGGGGAGGATGCGACACAAGGGCACCTCACCGCCCAAGCCAATGCGGAATCGCGTTGGATATCACAATCCTCGTGGACTCCACTTCGCTTGCAGGGGTGTGATTAATTCTGTGCCAGAGTGAGTGGGGCCCAGTGGGAGTGCCACGCGCCGTTGGCGCGAACGACATGGGCGTGGCCGAAGGGCGTCTCCAACGCGAAGTCACACGCCAGTCGCTGTAACCGCCGCGAACAGCCCCGCGCCGTCACGCCGGCGGCGGCCGCGAACGGCGGTGCCACTCGTCCGCGGCGTTGCGCCACACCCGCCCGCACCCCACTGCCGTTGAATCAAGGTCCGCAACCGCGCCCCATCGTAGGCCAGCTCGCTCGCGAGCGCTCCGGTGCCACGCGGTCAGAGCGCTCGCAAGCGAGCTGGCCTACAAAACCAAAGGCCGCTCACTCAACGGCAGTGCGTCAGCACCGCCGCCACTTGCTCGGCCACCGCCGGGTGGGCGCGCAGCAGTTTGCTCAACCTCGTTTCCTCCAGTCTGGCACCCCGGCTTTTCAAAAGCGGTCGGAATCGCCCGGCTTCGCTTGGGCACAGATTTAATCACACCCGTTGGGCGAGCGCATCCCAGTTTCTTGCAACTCCCGTTCCGGAATCTGCCATAGTAGGGGCGCGGCTCGTCCGCACCCGGTCATCCCCGAGGGCGCGCACAAGCCACGCGCCTACCAATGCAGGAAACTGAGATGCGCCCGTTGGGCGACGCGTTTCTCGCATTACCGCGCCTGCGCGGGGTAGCGGCGGAGGTCGAGGGTGTGGCGGCCCTCCGGCGGGAAATCAATTTTCGGGACGAAGCGCGGCTGGCCGACCGTCGCGGTCCAGGGTTCCCAGCGCTCGGCGCGGCGGGCGGCGGCTTCGGTGTCGTCGTTCGGCCCGGCGAGGTATTGCGAGTTCGTGGGATTCCACACGTGCCAGCGGGCGGCGGCGATGACGGTGAGCGTCGCGCGGTCGATCCACTCGAGCAGCAGCGGTGCGTGGACGGGCACGTGCGGTTGCAGCGAGGGTGTCAGGTAAAACGCTCGGTAGCGGATCCCGCAGACGGCGCCGCCGTCGGCGGTGGCGCGGAATTCGCAGGGGAGCCCGTTCACGAGGAGCAGGCCGCGTTCGAGGATTTTTTTGTCGGAGAGGCGCGCCTCGATGCGGTCGACGCTGGAGTCGACGGTGCGCGCGACGGTGCCGGCGTTGGGCGATTCGCCGAGGAGCGGCCAGGCTTCGAGCGCCTGCCTGAAGGCTAGCGTGGGATTTTCGATTTTCGATTTTGGGTTTTCGATTGGGATTTTGAGTTCACCGATTTTGGGGAAACGAAACTCCCACGGGGCGCGCAGCCATTCCGGGTCGAAGGCGATGCGGTGCTGCTTGAGCTCGGCGCAGATGGCGGCGAGGTCTTCCCAGACGAAGGCGGAGAGAAAGAATTTGTCGTGGAGTTCGCCGGCCCAGCGGACGAAGGGCTGCTTGAACGGCGCGGCGGCGAGGCGGGCGAGGATGGCGCGCACGAAAAGCGCGGTGACGGCTTGGACGGCGCGCGCGGGATGCGTCTCGAACGCGCGGAACTCGACGAGGCCGAGCCGGCCGTTGGGTGCCCAGGGATTCCAGAGTTTGTCGACGCTGATCTCGGCGCGGTGGGTGTTGCCCGAGCGATCCATCAGGAGGTCGCGGAAGAGGAGGTCGAAGAGCGCGAGGTTTTGCGGTGAGCCGAGATTTTCCGCGCCGACGCAGGCGAGTTCGAGTTCGTAGAGCGCTTCGAAGGTGGACTCGTCGATGCGCGGTGCCTGCGAACTCGGGCCCATGTAGGCGCCGGTGAAAGCGTAGCTGAGCGCCGGGTGGTGCTGCCAGTAGCGGATGATCGAGGGCAGCAGCGCGGGGAACGCGAAGAACGGCGAGAGCAGCCCGCTCGGTCCGCCGAATACGAGGTGCGCGCCGCCGCCGGTGCCGACCTCGCGGCCGTTGAACTGGAGCTTGCGCGCGCAGAGGCCGCACGCGCTCGCGGCGGCGAAGAGCTGGCCGAGCTGGTGGTCGAACTCGGCCCACGTCGCGCAGGGCGAGACGTTGATCTCGAGGACGCCGGGATCGCTCGCGAGGCCGAAGGTGAGCAGCGCGGCGTCGTGGGACGGGGCGTAGCCGGCGAGGACGGCGTCAGAAAGTTTGAGCGCGACGAGCGTCTCCTCGATTTTCGGGAGGAGCGCGCAGTAGGTGGGCAGGAGCAATGGCGGGATAAAAACGGTGAGCGTGCCGGCGCGGATTTCGGCGGTGAGAGCGCGGCGGAGATTTTTCTCGCCGAGTTTGCCGAGCGGGAGCCGGAGACCGGCGGGGCCATCGCCGGAAAAAAGTTCCAGTGGGCCAACGCCGAGCGCGGCCGTCCAGTTGTCCGTGGTCCATTTTTTCCCGTCGTGATCGAGCGGGAGGACCAAGCCGGTGACTTCGGCGGGTGCGGCGGACTCGGCGAGCGCGAGACAGTGCGTGGAGTCGATGGCGAGCGACTTGGCGAGGGCGACGATGAATTTCTTCGCGTCGGCGGCAGAGTGCGTGCCCGGTTCGGTGTCGGCGCGGAGGCGCGTGATGTCGCGCCAGAGGGGCGTGCCGTCGGCGCGGCGCTGGATGAATAGCGCCCAGCGTGGGAGCGGCTCGCCGGGAAAATGCTTGCCG
This sequence comes from Opitutaceae bacterium, assembly GCA_025352845.1. Classification (GTDB taxonomy): domain Bacteria; phylum Verrucomicrobiota; class Verrucomicrobiia; order Opitutales; family Opitutaceae; genus ER46. The sequence goes on along the minus strand of JANXSC010000178.1, from coordinate 761 downwards.
GAGGTTTCGAGGACGACGGCGCCGGGCCAGGCGGAGCGGACGAGTTCGCGGGCGAGCTGGCGGGCGTAGGCGAGCTTGGTCGGACCGAGCGCGGCGGTCTGCCACTCGTCGCCGCTCGGGGAGACGGGCACGAAGGTCGGCTCGCCGCCCATCGTGAGGAGCACGCCGCTGCGCGCGAGCGACGATTCGACGGCGTCGCCGCACGCGACGATTTTTTTCCAAACATCGGCAGGGTAGGGCGGGCTCATGAGGGAAATCAAAACGCGTCGAGCGTGAGGTGGGTGTTGAGCGTGGAGATGGCGAGGCCGGCGCTAAAAAAATTCCCCTGAATGGGATTCACGTTTTCCGCCAGAGCGGTGTGGGCTACGGGGACGAAGTGATCGTCGCAAAAAATTCCGCGCGTGGGATCGAGGCCGCGCCAGCCGGCGCCGGGCAGGTAAACCTCGGCCCAGGCGTGCATCGCGGGCGGCGCGGGATTGGTCACGGCGGGATTGGGCGGCTCGTGCAGGTAGCCGCTGACGAAGCGCGCGGCGAGACCGAGGTGGCGGCAGAGCGCGATGAAAAAGACGGCGTAGTCACGGCACGAGCCGCCGCCGCGCGCGAGCGTCTCGGCGGGCGTCTGGATGCCCGGTTCGTCGCGGCGCGAGTAGCCGAGCGCACCGCGGACGGCGGAGTTGAGCGTGCTGAGAAACGGAATGGTGTCGCGCGGCGGCGAGGAAAAGTGCGCGGCAAGCCAGTCGCGGAGCTGCGCGGAGTCGGTG
>JANXSC010000456.1 GCA_025352845.1 Opitutaceae bacterium | reverse complement strand
GTGAGTTTCGCCTTGGGCCCGCGCGTGAATTCGGACGGGAGCACCGCGCTCGCCCCGATGAACGAAAACGTCGTGCTCTTCGCGGCGGGGACCGGTGCCGTCTGCCACGACACGAGATTCTTCGTCATCTGCCCCGGTGCCCACCATCCGGCAGTCATGTAGCCGACGGACATGCCCCGAAAATCTAGGCACGCCGCACTCCGGTTCGCGTTGTGGTGAAACTCGACCTTCGCGAAGCCCTCCACCGATTGCGCCCCATCTTGTGCAAGCAAGGTCGGGGAAAAGACGCCCAAGATTCCCAGCGTCCATTGCCCAACGATCCTCCGCCAGCAAGGTTTCATGTTAGGATTTCTTTGTAGGCATTTCATAAACTGCAACGGGAGGCTCGTTATTTATTCTGTCTGAACGTCCTGCTTTTCAGGGAACCCAATCGCGATATTCTTCCGTCGGCAAGGTCTCCGGCCCGACGTGAAACTTCACCAGCTCGACCGGCGCATATTTCCAGTCCGCCCGATCCGGTGTGGCCCGCAGGCTCGGCGCCACGAACTCGGCGGCGCCGAGCGCGGACACCGCAAGGGCGAAGACCAGAGCGAGGAAACGGAGCGAGCGTGGCATCGGGCGGATCGAACTCCGACAGATCAGCCGCCGCGGATCGCGACTTTCGCGAGATAGATCGAGGTCTTGCCCTCGTGGGTGGAGTAGTAGCTGAACCAGAGCTTACCCTCATGCAGGACCATGCCGGGGTAGCTCGTGTCGCCGCCACTGGGGAACGTCGCGAGCGGGTCGAGTTTCCCATCCGGCAGCAGGCGCGCGAGCATCGTGCGTGCGCCGGTCGATGCGCCGGGCTTGATACCCGTGTAGTCGCGCGTGCCGACCAGCCATTCGCCCGACGGCAGGCGGAGCGCGTTCTGACCGCCGAAGCGGTGGTTACTCGTTTGCCACGTCCACGACTGGTAGGGCGGTTTGGCCCGACCGACCTGGCCCATGCGACCATCACCCTCGCGACGCACGAGCATAAGCATGGTGCCGTCGGGCTCGAAGCGCAGCGTCGTTTCGTTGGGTCGGCCGGCGACCTCCATCTTTTTCACGAGATCCCACGCGACGCCGTCGGTGCTCCGGTAGAGCGCGAGCAGCCACTCCGGACCGGAGGGAGCGTTGCTGGCAGTCTTGGAATCGTAAGCGGCGCCGTAAGCCACTCCGTCGTGCCACGTCACGCGCCAGAGCCACTCGCCTTCGGTGAGGACCAGCCGCGGCGCGGTCCATTTGGAGCCGTCGTCTGAAAACAGCACGCGCGACTGGCGGCTTTTGAGGACCTTGGTGCCACCGTAGACGGAGCCGCCGCAGTTGAGCATCAGTTTCCCAACCGGCGTGACGGTGAGCTTGGGATCGCGCAAATCGATTCCGGTTTCCGTAAGGCGCGCGGCAGAGCGCCAGGCCGCGCCGTCGTCGGAGACGAGCACGCGGATCGCGCCGTCGCCGCCCACGTGATCGTCGGCTTCGCGAAAGGTGCACCACCAGCGCTCCTGCCAACGGATGAGATCGGTGAAGGCGTTGTGCCCGCCGGCGTCCCAGATTTTTTTAACTTCGAGGATTTCGGCCGTGACGGCCTCGCGGCCAGGCAGCGGCGCGACGGAGAACAGCACCGCAAAGAGGAACAAACGGGTGAGCGATTTCATAAAAAATAATCAGAACGTTCGGCTCACGCGCATGCGATACTGGCGTTCGGGGCCCTCATAGATCTGATCCTTGCTGACGCTGCGGATGAGATACCACTCGTCGGTCACATTGGCCACATTCAACTGGAAACGATAACGTTTCCAATTGTAGCTGAGCCACGCGGAGCCGTAGTCGTAGGCGGGCAGGTAGTAGCGCGCGACGCGGTCGGTCAGCGCGGCCGTCTCGACATTGAACTTGCTCTTGTAGATCCAGCCGAGACCGAACGAGAGGCCCTTGAGCGGGCCGTCGTTGACGCGATAGCTGGTCGCGAGGTTGGCGGATTTCTTCGCCGAGCCGCGCGGGAAAATCCGGTTGGGCGTCGTCACGTCGATCGACGAGCCGCCGACGTTGAGCTGCCAGCCGCGCGTGACGGTTAAGAAAACGTCGGCCTCATAGCCCGTGGTCTCCTGGAAGCCGGAGTTGACGCGGTAGCCAGCCGCGGCCCGCACCGGATCCGGATCGATGAGGATGATGTTGGTGAGCTTGAGCCGGTAGGTCGAAATCGTTCCGGCGATCAGTCCGTCGAGAAACGCCATCTTGAGGCCGATTTCATTCACGGCCCCGAGCTGCGGATCGAAGGTGCCGCCGTCGGGGTTGACGGTCGTGTTGGGTGCGTAGGTCTCGGAGTGGCCGTAGAACAGCGAGTAAGACTTGGTCGGCTTGAATACGGCACCGTAGTTGTAGGTCCACGTGTTGCCCTTCACCTGGCGACCGGCGATGTTGGTGTTGAGATTGTCGGTGCGCGAGCGATAGGCGTCGTAGCGCGGGCCGCCGGCGAACTGGAGTTTGTCGCCGAAGAATTTTACGCTGTCCTTGAAACCGAAGGCGTAGTTGGGCGCACGGCCGATCTGGCGGTTGGTGCGAACTTTGTCGAACGGGTTATAGCCCGTGTAGACGGGATTGAAAAGATCGAGGTTCTGGATCGGGCGCGCCGAATTCATGCCGAAGATCTCCTGAAACTGTCGGCGGAATTGCACTTGGTTCACCGTGAAGAGGCGGTGCTCTCCGCCAAGCAGCTTGAACGTATAGGTGGTATCCACCGCGAAGCTCGAATACTGGTCGACGTTTTCGATGGTGCGCCAAATGCGCGTCATCTCGTGGTTGTTACCGGCCATGCCCACTGGGATGACGTCCTCGACGAAGTGGTCCCAGAAAGAATAAGTGCCGCCGGCGCGCAGGAGTAGATCCTGGCCGAGCTTGGCTTCATAGAAGAGACCTCCCGTCTGCTTCATGTTCTTGGCGGTGCTCTGCTGCTCGCCGAACGTGAAGTTGCGCGGGAGCAGTCCCCACGTCGTGAATCCGCCCTGCGCCTGCGGGATGCCGAAGGTTGCCTCGCGGTCGCCGAGGCGCGCAAAGTTGGCCGTCGCCGCGATGGTGCGCTGCGTCGGCACTGTGGTCGTCGCAAACATCCCGACCTCGCCCCAGTGCTTGTAGTAACGCTCGGTTAGGAATTCGCCAAACATCCGCAGTTGACCCGATTTTCCGAGCTTGAGGGTGACGCTGGGGTTCACGTTCCAACGGTTGGCAAACGCGAACTTGGTCTTCACGCCGTTGACCATGTCCTGATCGAGGTAGGTGGCGACGAGGCGAACGGCGACGCGCTTGTTGAGCGGCGCGTTATAGTCGAATTCGGTCTTGGTCTGATTGTTGGTGCCGATGCTGAACGCGAGCTCGGTGCGCGGCTTCCACGACGGAGCCTTGCGCACGCGATTGGTGAGGCCACCGATGGCGGTCGAGCCGTAGACGAGGCCGGCGGGGCCCTTGAGCACCTCAATACGATCAAACTGGAACGGCTCCGCGCCGAGTTGGCTCTGGTTCTGGTTGTCCACCATACCGTCAGTGAACTGGTCGCGCACCGTGTAACCTCTGATCATCGTGCTGTCGCCGACGTTGGACTCGATGGTCACGCCCGCGACGAACTGCAGCACATCGCCCAACTCGATGGGCGCGAAGTCCTGCAGAAACTGCTGGTTGATCACATTAATCGTCTGCGGCGTATCGATCAGCGCCTCCGAGGTGCGACTGATACCAATGGCGTTGGGCGTCGAATAACCGAGGTCCGCGGCATCGGTCACGACGAACTCCTTCAGCGTGACGGTCTCGTCATTCGCGGTGGTTGCGGTTTTGGCGGGAGACACCGTGGCATGCGGAGTCACGGTCTGAGCGCCGCCTCGGGACAACCCGCAGGTCGCGCCGAAGCCGGCGACTGCGAGGGTGAGGTAACTGAGTTTGGTTATCGGGAGCATGGTCGGTGGGCTCGGTTGAGCGGGGTTATGGAAATTGATCGGGCTCGTCCCCGAGCGAAGACTGCCTACGGGGACCGCGGCGTAGTCGGAGGAGGAGGTTGGGCGATTCGCCATACCAGCAGCGCCGCACCGATGCGCTCGTCGCCCGTCGCGCGCTCGGCCGTCTCCATCGTGCGGCTGGTATCGAGACGCACCGCTCGCTCCGGCACGGTCTGACTGAGTTCGTAGCGCGCCGCCGCCATCCCGTGCTGCAGCACGTCCTCCGCGAGTCGCAACCAGGCCTCGGTGCGCGCCGGAGCGGCGTTCAAAGCGAGCGCTGCGCTGAGGATGTAGGGTCGCGCGACACCGTCGGCCGGCTCGGTCGCGGCCGCCGCCGCGACCGCCGCGAGCGAGGCGGCATCGTTGGCGGCTAGCAGGGACATAGGCGAAAGAAGGAGCCCAATCGAGAGGGGAAAGAGCCGGAGCACCGCAAGTATCATGGATAGGTCCGGGGATGATTCAACGTTCGGGGTGATGACGATTTTGGCGACGCGCTAAGCGTTCGTATAACGATCCACGCGCATCCGCGCCGTGATGGCGTGGGCATGCATGCGCTCGACGTCGCATTGCCGAGCATGTCGGCCACGACGCGCGCCGTCTCCGGATCGGTTTCTAACAGTCGGTGGCCACCTTCCTTGATTACTTGCATAGGGTAAAGAGGTCCGGTCCGTGCGTCCGCCACTTTCCCACCAGCGCGCGAGGCCGCGTCACATTCACCGCCAGGATTCTGCGAAAATCAGCCTGTTTTTTCTCGTTGAACATTTTGTATACATACGAATACTCAATCTACCGCTTTGCCAATCCCAAACCTGCTCATCTCGATGCCCACTGAGCCATCACCCTCATCTTTTGCGAGTAACATCGGATTGGGCTGCGTAACATTTGGGCGGGAGATCGATCGCACCGCGGCTTTCGCGATGATGGAGCATGCCACGGACCATGGCATCATGCTCTTCGATACCGCAGCGGCCTACGGCGGCGGCGCCTCCGAAACGATCGTTGGCGAGTGGCTCGCCTACTCCGGCAACCGCCGCCGCGTCACCCTCGCCACAAAAATCCTACCGCCGTTCTCGCCCGCGTCCGTCGACGCCGCGGTCAACACAAGTCTTCAGCGACTGAACGTCGCAACAATTGACCAACTCTTCCTGCATCGTTGGGATCCCACGGCGGCCGAGGAAGCGACCTTGCGAGCCCTCGACGGCTGGGTGAGCAGTGGCCGGGTGCGGACCGTGGGCGCGAGCAATTTCAGCGCCTCGCAACTCGCCGCGACGCTCGCCCTCCAAACCAACTTCGGCGTGGCGCGCTTCCAAGTTCTGCAGAACATACATAATTTCGCGGTGCGGGGAATCGACGAGACAACACGTTCGCTCTGCACCCGGCACCAGATCGACATCGTCACCTACAGTCCGCTCGGCGCCGGTTTTCTTACAGGAAAACACGAAGGCGGTGTCCAGCCCGGCAGTCGCTTCGATCTCATTCCCGGCCATCAAAACGTCTACTTCAACGATCTCGCCCGGCAGCGGCTCGCGCGGCTCAAGAACGTTTCCGCCCGCTCCGGCGTGCCCATGCCGACCCTCGCGCTCGCCTGGGCCTTTCGTCCGACACACACCGGCACCGTCCTCGTCGGCGGACGCACCCCCGCCCAACTCGATCAAGCGCTGCGGGCGCGGGAGTTCGCTGACGTCGCATTGCTTCGGGAACTGGATGCCGGCTGAGCGCGTCCGGCCTCGATTCGTCAGAACCGCCAAGTCGCGACGCCCGAGAACGTGCGCGGCGGACTCTCCTCGTTCGTGCGCAGTGCGTTGCCGGCATACGAAGAGTGGTAGCCCTTAACTCTGAGCGTTCATCGTAAGCCGTTTTCCATCGAGCTTCACCGGCCGCGTGATCGCCTGGCCTTCGACATAGCCGGCATGCAGAGACGCAAATCCATCCAGCCGCAGCGCCATCCGTTCGATTCGCGTCTCGTTCGATGAATAGCCGCGCACGATGAAAAACGACATCTCGTTCGGGCCGGTCTGGATCACGCCCAGGGCCGGCATGTTGCTTCGCGCCGCCCAGCTCGCCGGGTCGATGCCCGGTCGGACGAACGATTCCATGAATTTTCTCTGGTAATGGGTTCCACCGCGCGAGGTCATCAGCACCGCGTCCGAGACACCCTTCCACATCGATTTCTCGATGTCGTATTTCTTCAGAGTCGCCTCATCCAGCACTTGGCGGTCCCGCACGAAACGGAAAGGCATCGAAATTAAAATGTGCGGCGCGCGAAAATACGGCTGGGTGGTGTTGGTGTAGAGATCCTCCACCGGTCCCTGATCGAAGATCATCCGCTGCGGTTCCGACCACACCGTAAAATCCGGCGACGTCGAGCGCGCGATCGTGCGGATGCTCTTGTAGTCGAACTTTACACCCTTCTTGTCACCGGTCCACGTGCGCAGATAAATCGCAAAGCAGTTCTCGTCCGGCAGCCAGGTCAGGACATTCTGCGAATCCAGTGCATAGTCGGTGAACAGCGGCTCGCCCGGCAGACGATTCCAATTCTTTCCGTCCGCCGAGACGAAGCGATACAGCCCGCGCACCAATCCGCTGAACTTCAGGAGCGGGTTGTTCCCTGCCCCGCCGCCGACCGCCTTGTAACGCTCACCCGCCGGCACGCCCGGCCGCGCGTCGTAACACACGCTTAATACCAACGTCCTCTAGCTAATAGACTTTACAGAAGAGTGGGAAGCGGGTGCGGTAAGTGATGGCCCGTAAATTTCCGCCGCTGGGAGAAGAGTTGGTGAAACAGATCGAGCAGGCGTGGGCGGAGCCCCAGCCGGAG
>JANXSC010000100.1 GCA_025352845.1 Opitutaceae bacterium | reverse complement strand
GTCGGTGCCGGGTTGCTTTTGCACCGAGAGGATGACGGCAGGCTGGCCATTCACCCCGGCATCGCCCCGCATCACTTGGCGGCCGAACTTCACTTCGGCGACATCGCTCAGGCGCACGGGCACGCCCTTGCGGATCGTGACGACGGTGGCCGCGATTTCCTCGAGCGAGGTCGTGCGTCCGATGTTGCGGATGAGGGCTTCCTTGTTGGCGTTCTCCAAAAATCCGCCCGAGCTGTTTTCCTGCGCCTCGCGCGTCGCCGTGAGCACGTCTTCGAGGCTCACGCCGAGCGCCGCCATTTTCTCCGGCGACGGCAGCACCTGATATTGTTTCACACCACCGCCGATGGCGATGACTTGAGAAACTCCTGGAATCGTGAGAAGCCGCTGGCGCACCGTCCAATCCGCGAACGAGCGCACATCCATCGGTGCGGTCGCCCCATTCTCGCTCTTCATGCCGATCAGCATGATTTCGCCCATGATCGAGCTGATCGGCCCCATCGTTGGCGTGACGTTACGCGGCAACTTCTCCGCCGCGAGTTGCAGCCGCTCCTGCACGAGCTGGCGCGCACGATAGATGTCCATGCCCCAATCGAATTCCACGTAGAGAATCGAAAGCCCGATACCTGCGACGGAGCGCACGCGCTTCACGCCCGGCGCGCCATTGAGCGCCGTTTCCATCGGCAGGTTGACGAGCGTCTCAACTTCCTCTGGCGCGAGACCCTCCGCCTCGGTCATGATATTGACCGTGGGCCGGTTGAGGTCCGGGAAAACATCGACCGGCAGCTTCACAATCACGTAGCCCCCGTAAACGAGCAGGAGAGCGCTGACCGCCAGGACGAAGAGGCGGTTGCGCAGGGAAAATTCGATGAGACGGTTGAGCATGATGCGTTCGCTCAGTGCTTATGCTCACCGCTCTTCGCGGCTTTCGCGGGCGCGACTTTCTCTGCGTTCGGTTTTGCTTCGGCCGACGGCGCCGGCTTCGCGGTTGGGGAAACGTATTGCAGTTGATAATTTCCTGCAGTGACTACGTTCGCCGAGGGCAGCACGCCTTCGACAATCTCGATATGGCGGTCATCGCGCTGGCCAACCACCACCAGGGTGCGCAGGAAAACGTGCGGGTTCTTATCGTCCTGCACGAAGACGAAGAGATTACCCGCTTCGCCGAGCACGGCGGCATGAGGCAATGTGATCACCGATTCCGCCTCCGCGACAACGATGTTCAAGGTCGCACGCATGTTGGGGAAAAGTTTGCCCTCCTTGTTCGGGACGCGGACGCGCACACCGAGCGTGCGCGTCTCCGGATCGAGCCGGGGCGTAAAGCCTTCCACTTGGCCGGTGAAAATTTCTTCGGGATACGCCTCCGCACGCACGCGCACGGTCTGGCCTTTCTTCACCTGCGAGACTTGCCCCTCATAAACGCGACCGATGACATACACATCCGACATATCGGCAATCGTCAGCAACCGCGCTTCCGGCTCGACGCTATCCCCCGTGAAAATCGGTTGATCGACAATGGTGCCTTGGATGGAAGCCTTAAACTCGATCCTCGGCGGCGGGTCGCCGATTTGCCGGCTTTCGATTTCCAATACGAAATCGTCTTTCGCTACTGTGTCTCCTTCCTTCACCGCGAGCCGTGAGATGCGCCCGGAAATCCGGCTGGCGATGACGGCAACCCGAGCTGGATCAAGTTCGACACTGCCGAGGACGGACACGGTTTTTTGCAACGTGCGCAATTCCGCTTCCTCGACTTTCAGCCCGAGATTTTTTTCCGCCTCCGGTGTCAGCGTAATCGGTCCGGTCACCGCACCGACAGGTTGTTCGCCTGGCGCTTTGTTGTGACCCTCATGCGCGAAAACGCGCGCGGCGGGCAATGAAAGGACAATCCAAGCGGCGAGAAAGAGGAACGGGCGTTTCATAAAATTGTGAGGGCCGACGGCTCAAGGGTGCTCGACCAGCACGGGAGGGTTGGCGAGCTGGCGATTGCGGCCAGTCGCAGTTTGGAGATCGGCGAGCGCCTGCGCATAGGCGGCGCGGATTTCCAAAGCGCCTGTGGCGAGCGCGAGCCGTTGCTGCTGACTCTGGATCACCTGAAACAGCGGCACCTGGCCCTGTTGATACGCCGCTGCGAGATCGCGTTCGGCTTTTTCCCCCAAGGGCACCACGGCGGTTCCGTAGGTTTCGAGAATTTTCT
>JANXSC010000091.1 GCA_025352845.1 Opitutaceae bacterium | reverse complement strand
GGTCGTTGGCCGACTCATCCGGTGCGAGGGACACCCCGTTCGCGCCATCAGGACTTATTTCCGTCACGCGGCGCGCGGCGTAACGGATTTCTAATCACTGCGCACGGTCCGAGAAAAATCAGGCTTTGGGCAACAGGCCCTCAAGACATGACCCACATTGGCTCGCCTTGAGGTGTTGGGGCGTCTGAGGGGGATCCGCGCGCCTCTGCTGTTGACGGTCACGATACGAATGTTTGCGATGGAAATTATGAAACTATCCCGGACACTTATTCCCACTTTCATTCTCGGACTGTTCGCAGTCCTTGCGATTGGTTCCGTCTTTGCGGCGGAGTTGAACAAGGCTGCAAAGGAACTCGCGAAGCTCGACGACGAGTGGTCGGCTTGCTCTGTCAAAAAGGATTTCGATGCCCTTGCATCGTATTACGCCGACGACGCCCGGGTTTACCCGCCGAACGAAGCCATTGTGGTGGGCAGGGAGGCGGCGAAAAAAATGTGGGCGACAGCGCTGGCTGATCCATCCGTGTCACTTTCGTGGAAAACCGTGACCGCTGAAGTCGCCAAGAGCGGAGACTTCGGTGTCACTGCCGGCACCTACCTGTTGTCGTTCAAGGGAGCTGACGGCAAGATGGTCACTGAGCATGGCAAATATCTCTGCGTTTGGAAAAAAGACGCGCAAGGGAAGTGGAAGTCGATCCACGACACGTGGAATTCCGACTCGAAGTAACCCGCTGCTGACACGTCGCAGCGTAAGATTGAAACGGGGTCGATGCGTTACCGGTTAGAGGGGAGGTCCGTTTCCTGCTACGTGAACGCCTGACGGCCCGCTAACGAGTAACACCTCGACCCCTTGAACAGTTCGATCACCCCAAGCCCCAAAGCCGACCCCTTCAGGCCTCCCTGTGCGGTGCGACAAGGGTTGCAGGCGCGGTGACGTCTGATCAACTCACTCCCCATCGCATGAGCACCCGATCCCCTCGGCCCAAACTGCGCGTCAATTGTTTCAGCGTTTCCCTCGACGGCTATGGCGCCGGTCCGCAGCAGGACCTGCAAAATCCCCTCGGCGTTGGCGGCATGGCGTTGCCTGAGTGGTTTTTTCCGACCCGCACGTTTCAAACGATGCACGGCGGCGGCGCGGACGGCACGACGGGCGTCGACGACGATTTTGCGGCGCGCGGCGCGGCGGGACTCGGCGCGTGGATTCTTGGCCGGAATATGTTTGGCCCGGTCCGCGGCGCCTGGACCGACGACCAATGGAAAGGGTGGTGGGGCGACAACCCTCCCTATCACGTGCCGGTGTTTGTCCTCACCCATCATCCGCGCGCCGCGATCGAGATGCCGGGCGGCACGACGTTTCACTTCGTAACCGACGGCATCGTCGCCGCGTTGGATCGCGCGCGTGGGGCCGCGGGCGGCAAGGACGTGCGTGTCGGTGGCGGCGTCTCGACCGTGCGCCAATACTTGCGGGCCGGCCTCATCGAAGAAATGCACCTGGCCGTCTCACCGGTTCTCCTCGGCTCGGGAGAAAATCTGTTCGCCGGTCTCGACCTGCCCGCGCTCGGTTATCAACGCACCGAGCATGTGTCGTCGCCGCACGCGACGCATTTCGTCTTCACGAAACGCGCGCCATAGTCTGCTGCGCGTCGCAGTGGTGGATGCCCACGCGAAGAGAAAGACGCGGAAGGGGTCACGTGTTGAATCTTGGGCGTCGTTGCCGCGCACCCGGTTCAGTCAAGAGCCAAGATCTGACGTGGTCCGGCTGTTTGACGGGGTCCGACTGTCGAGTGGGTGGAAAGGCATGACGCGTTCGGCTTAGCCTCCAGCAGCGCTTCGGGCGATCGCGGCCTTGGCACCTTGGTTCATTTTCCTGAGGCTCACGGCCGGGCGACCTTTGCCGAGCGAACCCGCCAGTGAATCGACCCGCGCCATTGTCCCTTTCATGTTGCGGAGGTAGGCGCCTGCTTCACGGACACCTTGGAGGAGATTCTGAAAATCGGCGTCTTTCATGGGAATCGAAGCCAAGCGGGATTAGGAGGCGAAGCGCGCAAGGACTTCGGCCGGGCGGCGCGAAACGACATCGGGAAATTTCCGAAAGTCGCGGTCCTCCGTCACCACCGGGCAACCCGTGTGCTTCGCCAGCGCGGCGGCGTAGCAATCGATGAAATCCACGTTGATCCGGCCGAATCGGTCGAACGCGTCGAGCAGCACGGCTTCGTCCTCCGCCTCGACGCCGTCGTGCAGCACGAGTTCGCGCAGCGTGGTCGCGAGTTTGGTGCGCTCGAAGGCGTAAAACGAAAGGAGCACCCAAGTGACCTCGGCGAGGCACACGTGGGAAATGCGGAGCGTGACCTTGCCCGCCTGCGCGAGGTCGAACAGCGCCCGCGCCTTGGGCGACTGCTTGGGGTCATCGGCGAGGAGGAACCGCAGGATGACGTTGGCATCCAGATGATGCGGCTCGCTCATCGGCCATATTTCTTCGCCGCGTAAGCCGTCCGCGCCTTCCGCAGCTGCGCGGGTGTGAGCGCCTTCATGGTGGTCTTCAGACTGCCGTAAAGGGACTCCGTCGAGGACCGCACCGGCTTAAGCACCACGTGCGCGCCCTCGAAGCGGTAGAGGATTTTGTGGTTGGCTTCGAGGTGCAGAAACTGTCGCACCTTGGCGGGAATTGTGGTCTGGCCGTTTTGAGAGAGGGTAGAGGTGGTCATGGGATTTCCTTAATGGTGACGACACTCCTTAGATTGGGCACAGACTCAAGAGTGAAGGTGAACGCGACGTTCGCC
>JANXSC010000026.1 GCA_025352845.1 Opitutaceae bacterium | reverse complement strand
GGCCTCAAGTTCTCGCCGAATCCGCAGCAGCTCGAGATGAACCTGAAGGGGATCTTCATCAAAACTTGAGGGCATGCTTTTCCAGGCGCGGTGCAGTGGTGCTCTTGGCCGGTTTTTTTTTCTCCGGCGGATTTGCGGCCGAGCCTGCGGCACCGGACGCATTCGAGAAAGTGCGCAAGGAAATCGAAGCCGCGAAGGCGACCCGCGATACACCAGCACAACCCTCCGCAGGCCTGTCTTCGAGTGCCTTGCCGGAGTGGCAGGGCACGGCACCGCCACTGCCCGCATCCGTTTCTCCCGGAAAAATTTCAGACCCCAGACAGAAATCATCCAACTGGTTGTTCGCGGCGATGAGTCGGCCGACATCGCCGGACGACGCCAGCAATGCCAGATCCACGACCACGCGCAGCGGCGAATTCCCCCCGCCTTTGGGAGAGACACGATCGCCCGAACGCATCCGCATCGAGCGAACCGCGGCGGTGCCTGATTTTCGCGAATTGAAACCGTTCGCCAACCAGCCCGTCGCTCCGGATCCGTTTGCGCGTTTTCTGGGCGATTGGATGACGCCGCAGGACTACGCGCTGCTCAAACCCGCGCCGGCGACCGAAACCGCCCCGCGGGAGGGAGGCCGCGAAACGGGCGTGGCCGCGCCGCTGCGAGCCGGTTTGGCGCAAGACCTCTCAATTTCAATCCGCATGACCGGAACTGGCGAACCGACGAAAAGAATCCCTGCGCCGACATTGGCCCGAGAGAATCCTTATTTGTCGGCGAGCGCCGCACCCACAGCGGTGCCGACACCGCAACTCGTGACGCTAAAACCGGCACCTTTTTCCGGAGCGCGCCCGGCGGCAAGCGCCAACTCGCTTGAAGCGGCACCGAACTCGGCGGCAGCACCCAAGACGCCGGATTTCACGAAGCCGACGGACGACGAAAAGTATTTCAAACAGCTCAAACGTTTTTAGGGCTTGGATTCGCCGGGTGCGATCTGTTGTGTGGCGCGTTTCCATCATGGCGTTGGCACTTTTATTTGCAGGACAGGGAGCCCAAAAGGTCGGCATGGGGCGGTCGCTCTACGAGCAGTCGGCCGCGGCGCGTTCACTTTACGACGAGGCAACCCAAGTGCTGGGCTGGGACTTGAGGAAATTCAGCTTCGAAGGGCCGGAGACCGAACTCACACAGACGAAGGTGTGCCAGCTGGCGCTGTTTGTGCACGGTTTGGCACTGCTCGCAGCCTTGCGGGAGCAGGGGAAAATCCCCGTGGGTGAACCCCAGTCCGCGCTCGGCCTGAGTTTGGGCGAGGTCACGGCGTATTGCGCCGGGGGAGTTTTCGATTTCGCCACGGGCCTTCGCATCGTCGCGGAACGCGGTCGCCTGATGCAGCAAGCCTGCGAGCAGACCAGCGGCAGCATGGCGGCAGTCATTGGCGAAGAGCGGGGCCGGGTGGAGGAGTTGTGCCGCGATTTCGATATCGAGGCCGCGAACTTCAACGCCCCCGGCCAGATCATCGTGTCGGGTGAAAGGGAAAAAATCGCCGCGGCGGTCGCAGGGGCGAAAGAGCGAGGCATGAAAAAAGTGATGCCGCTCAACGTCGCCGGGGCCTACCACTCGCGGCTGATGGAGCCGGCGCGCGCGGGGTTTGCCGCATATCTGGAGCCGATTCCTTTTGCCGCGCCGCGACTCACCGTGTTCACGAACACCACCGGCCACGCCCTCAGCGACCCCGCCGCAATCAAGACGGCGCTCGTGCGTCAGGTCGTGTCGTCGGTGCGTTGGGAAGAGTGCATGCGATCCGCTGGGGCTACGGTGCCGGAATTTTGGGAGCTGGGGCCGGGTGGGGTGCTCGCCGGGCTGGCGCGTCGCACCGACAAAACTTGGACTGTGAAGAGCTTTTCTGAATTCTCCGATTTGGCCGCCGCCTGAACCGATGCCTGCCAAATATACCCGCAATTTCTGTATCATCGCACACGTCGACCACGGCAAGACCACGCTCTCCGACCGTCTGCTCGAGCACACGAACACCGTCTCGATGCGCGTGATGACTGCCCAGCATCTCGACTCGATGGATCTCGAGAAGGAGCGCGGCATCACGATCAAGTCGCACCCGGTCACGATGACCTACCACGCGAAGGACGGGCACAACTACAAGCTGAACCTCATGGACACGCCCGGCCACGTGGATTTCTCCTACGAGGTCTCGCGCAGCCTCGCGGCGTGCGAAGGCGCGGTGCTGCTCATCGACGCGGGACAGGGCGTCGAGGCGCAAACGGTGGCCAACGCCCATCTCGCGGTCGGACAGAATCTCAAAATCATTCCGGTCATCAACAAAATCGACCTGCCGAGCGCCAATCTTGAGCTCTGCATGAGGCAGCTAGAGGACATCCTCACAATTCCCGCCGAGGAGGCGATTCTCGCGAGCGGCAAGTCCGGCATCGGCATCGTGGATATCCTCGAAGCCGTCGTCTTGCGCGTGCCCCCACCGCGCTGGGCGACTTACCCGCACGTTCGCGCGCTCGTGTTCGATTCGCTCTACGATTCCTACCGCGGCTGCATCGCCTACGTGCGCGTCTTCTCCGGCACGATCAAGGCGGGCGACATGATGATGCTGATGAGCACCGGCCAGAAGGCCGAGGTGAAGGAAGTCGGCGTCTTCATGCCGAAGATGGAGAAGATCGCGTCGCTCGGCACCGGCGATGTCGGCTACATCGTTTCAAGCATCAAAAATACGGCCGATGTGAAAACCGGCGACACCATCACGCTCGCGGTTCGTCCCGCGACCGAGATGCTGCCGGGCTACAAGGAAGTGCGCCCGCTGGTCTTCTGCGGCCTTTATCCGCTGGAGAGCGACGACTACGAGAAACTGAAAGCCGCGCTCGGCCGCCTGCGGCTGAATGATGCGGCTTTCGTTTACGCCTCGGAAAGTTCGCTCGCGCTCGGTTTCGGCTTCCGCTGCGGTTTCCTCGGGCTCCTGCACATGGAGATCATCCAAGAGCGCATCCGCCGCGAGCATGACGTCGAAATCATCTCCACCTACCCGAGCGTGATCTACCACGTGGTGAAACACGGTGGCGACGAGATGGACGTGGACAATCCCGTCAACATGCCGGACCCCGGCACGATTCTCGAAATCCGCGAGCCCACGATTCGCGCCTCGATCATCATCCCGAACGATTCGATGGGCGACATCCTCGCCATCATCATGGAAAAACGCGGCATCAACGAGCGCACCGACACGCTCGACGCGACTCGCGTGATGCTCCACTGCATCTTGCCGCTCAACGAAATCCTCGTCGATTTCAACGACCGCCTCAAAAGCGTCACCCATGGCTACGGCTCGATGGACTACGAGTTGGGCGACTACGCCGCGGCCGATCTCGTCAAGATGGATATTTTGATCAACGGCGATCCCGTCGATGCGTTTTCCTGCATCGTGCATCGCGACAAGGCCGACACCCGCGGCCGCCAGCTCTGCGAAAAACTCGCCGAAATCATCCCACCCCAGATGTTCAAGGTCGCCATCCAGGCCGCCATCGGCGGCAAGATCATCTCCCGCGCCAACGTGAAGGAGATGCGCAAGGACGTGACCTCAAAGTGCTATGGCGGCGACATCAGCCGCAAGCGCAAGCTCCTCGACAAGCAGAAGGAGGGCAAAAAGAAGATGAAACAAATTGGCAAGGTTTCCATCCCACCGGACGCCTTCATCAAGGTACTCCAAAACAACTGATCGCCGCGCTCCGCGGCAGAACCCATCCCCACGATGTTCGGATTCTTCGCCTCGCAGGAAAAAAAAATGCGCGAGAACGCGGCCAACTGGCTCGAGCTCGCCACGAAGGTGTTTCACTACCGCCGCGACATTCTCGCCCCGGCGCTCGTGACGGAACTCCAGTCGCGGAGCACCGAGCTCCGGGCGCTGCTCAAGGAAAAATCGGGCGCGGAAAAACTGAAGCTCGGCATCGAACGCCTCGAGGAAGTGCTGAAGCGCACCGGCGGCGCGCACTACCCGAAATCGGCGCTCGTCGAAAACGTGGAGTTCTTCCTCGTGGCCGCGCTCGTGATCCTCGGCATCCGCACGTATTTCATCCAGCCCTTCAAAATTCCGACGAACTCGATGTGGCCGACCTACAACGGCATGACGCCGGAGGCGTTCACCACGAAAGCCGCCGAGCCAAGCCTGCCGATGCAGGCCGCGCGCCTGGTCGCGTTCGGTGCCTTTCCGACGCGCGTCGATGCGCCCGGTGACGGTGAGGTTATGATTCCCGTGGAGGGAGGATCGCAAAGTGTCAGAATTCCATTTCGCAAAGTGCCGGGACGCACTTGGCTCGTGCTACCTGCCACGCTGAAGGAATACACGCTGCTGGTCGGCAGTCGCACCGTGAAACTCGAGGTGCCCGAAGATTTCGATTTTGAGTGGGCCGTCCGCGACTGCTTTTTCCCCAACCGCGAGTCTTCCCACGAACCCGGGCACGTCGATCTCGCACGCGTTTTGGCCCAGCAGGGCGGCGGTGCTTGGGTGGACATGGGCGCGCAGAAGATCCCTGTCTTGCGCACGGGCAAGATCGTGAAAGCTGGCGAACGTGTGATGGCGTTCGATATTCTTACCGGCGACAATCTTTTCGTGGACCGTGTCAGTTATCACTTCATCCGGCCGAGCGTTGGCAGTGGCTTTGTTTTCCGCACCGGCAATATCGCGGGCATCGCGCGCACCTACGGTGACCAGTATTACATCAAACGTTTGGTCGGTGTCCCCGGTGACACTTTGGAGATTAGGGATTACACGTTGCATCGCAAAGGCGCACCAATCACAGGCTCGGAGGCCTTTGGGCAGAACAGCCGCCGTGATGGCAACTATTCTGGATATCGTTACGAGGGTCTCTTGGCACGTGACAAAACACTGACGATAAGGCCACACGAGTATTTCGCGATGGGCGACAATTCCGCGAACAGCTTCGACGGCCGTTTTTGGGGCACGGTGCCAGCCAAAGACGTCGTCGGGCGACCGATGGCGGTGTATTTTCCATTCACGAAACATTGGGGCCCGGCTCGGTGATTTATCGCGGCTGGCACTCAGTCAAGAACGCACAATAAGCGTTATGTTAAGTTAAACAGAACGTCCGTGCCCTCGACGCCGCCGCAAAATATTTCGCCGCACTCAGACGGCGGTCTCCTCTTCAGTTGGCTGAACGAGCGCGCCACGGGCATCCTCCTCCATCCGACTTCGCTGCCGAGTCCGTATGGAATCGGCGCCTTCGACGAAGCCGCTTCTGCGTTTCTCGTGTTTCTGGCCGAAGCTGGCATCACGCATTGGCAGCTCTGCCCACTCGGCCCGACGGGCTACGGCGACTCGCCCTACCAGTGTTTTTCCTCGTTCGCCGGCAATCCTTACCTGATCGATCCGGCGGCGCTCGTGCGCGCGGGCCTGCTCACCGAGTCAGCGCTCGCCCCACTGCACGCGCTCAACCGCGACCACGTGGAGTTCGGCGAAATCTATCAGCGCAAACTCCCGCTGCTTTTTTCCGCACACGCCGCGTGGAAACAGAATCCCCGGCAGCTGCTGCCCTACGGAGATTTCGCGGCGTTTCAGGCCGAACACCAAGCGTGGCTGCCCGCCTACTCGCTTTTTTCCGCGCTGAAGGACCACTTCGGCGGCAAGCCCTGGTGGGAATGGCCGGACTCGCTCCGCTCGCTCGCATTGGCGGAGAAATCCCCATTGCGCGCCGAGGTCGCCACGCGCGCGGAGGCCTATGCGTTCATCCAATATCTTTTCTTCGGCCAGTGGACGCAGGTGCGCGCCCGCGCCGCCAGCCTTGGCATCCGCATCATCGGCGACACGCCAATTTTCACGGCCCTCGACAGCGCGGACGTCTGGGCCAGCCCGCACCTGTTCCAACTCGACCGCCGCACTTCCACTCCGATCGCGGTGGCGGGCGTGCCACCCGATTATTTCTCCGCCGACGGCCAGCTCTGGGGCAATCCGCTCTACGACTGGCCCGCGCACGCCGCGGAGGGCTACGCGTGGTGGATTGCGCGGCTGCGCGCGAGCTTCGCGCTCTGCGACATCGTGCGCATCGATCACTTTCGCGGCTTCGAGGCGTATTGGTCGGTGGCCGCCGGAGCCGCCACTGCGCGCACCGGCAAATGGCTGCCGGGCCCGGGGCTCGATTTTTTCCGCGCCGTCCGCGCCGCGATGCCCGACGCGAAACTCATCGCCGAGGATCTCGGCCTCCTCACCCCCGAGACGATTGCGCTGCGCGACGCGACGGGCCTGCCCGGCATGGCGGTGCTCCAGTTCGCCTTCGGTGGCGGCGCCGACAACATCTACCTCCCGCACAACCAGCGGGCCAACACGGTGGTCTACCCCGGCACCCACGACAACGACACGACGCGCGGCTGGTATGCCACCGCCGACGCGAAAACCCGCGATCACGTGCGCCGCTACCTCCGCATCGACGGCAATGACATCGGTTGGGATTTCGTGCGCTCCGCCTATGCCTCGGTCGCGAATCTCGCGGTGATTCCCCTGCAGGATTTGCTGTGTCTCGGAGCGGACGGACGCTTCAACAAGCCCGGCAAGAGTCAGGGCAACTGGACCTGGCGCTACCGCGAGGAGCACCTGCGCGCGCTGAGTGAAAGTTCCGCCGCTTATCTCCGCGAACTCGCCGCGCTCTACGGCCGTGACGCCGGGCCGATCAAGCCGGCGTGAGAAATTTGTCTGCGCACGCGACCGCCTCGACAGAATCCTCCAGCAGGTAATGTCCGGCCTGTGTAAACACCGCCTTCATAGCGGCCGGATAGATCGTCTGCCACCGGTCGAGAAAACTCTGGTTGAAACAAAAATCCTGCATTCCCCAGAGGATCATCACGCGGTGCGGCTTAAACTGCACGAGCCCCTGCTCCACCGCCGCCAGCGTCGCCCAACTCCGGTGCGACGGACGCCGCGGGATGTCGCGCACAAATTCGCTCACCGCGATCCGGTTCGCCCACGAGTCGTGTGGGAAAAGGTAGGCGCGTTGCTCGTCAGCCGTCAGCTTGCGCTCGCTCATCGCCATCCACGTCGCGGGCCAGGCGAAACCATTTAGGCCGCGCACGACGAGCGGTCCGAGCAATGGCAATTTGCAGAGTGAGATTCGCGCTGGGATGTTCGGCGACGCATACGCCGCGGTGTTCAGAATCACGATTCGCCCGATCAGCTCCGGATGTTTCGCCGCAAACCCAAATCCAATCGCGCCACCCCAGTCGTGGACGACGAGATGCACTTTCTTCAGCCGCAGCGAAACGACCAGTGCCTCGATGTCGGCGATGCGTCGCGCGAGCGTGTAGTCGTAACTCTGCGGCTTTTCGGACAGCCCCATGCCGATGTGATCCGGCACGATGCAGCGCATCCTTTCCCGCACGGCGTGAACCAAATTTCGGTAGTAGAACGACCACGTCGGATTCCCGTGGAGCATGAGCACCGCCTCGTCGCTGCGCGGACCCTCGTCAAGGTAGCTCATCGTCGCGCCGGCCGGCGTGAGAAATTTCCGCGGCGAAAACGGATAGAGCTTCGCCAGCCAGGCGGGAATATCGGGCGGTGTCACCATTCGAGCGCGAGCATCAGGCAATTCAATCCGCTCCCGATCCCCAAGAGCGCCACGCGATCGCCGGCACGCACGGTGCCCGCTTCGACGGCGCGCGCGAGTGTCGCCGGCAGCGCGACCGAGCCCGTGTTACCCAGTGTCTCAAACGTCGAAAAATCCTTCGCGAGATCGAGGCCGAGCGTCTCGTAGAGTTTGCGCCGGTGCACGCTGCCGACCTGGTGGCAGATGAAACGGTCGAACGCCGCGCCATGCGCCGCGGTGAACTCGCCCCATGTTTCATTCGCGAGCGTCACACCGGCGATCAACAACTGTTCGGAATCCGTCTGCATCGCGAGCGCCTCGGTGCCGTGCGTGTCGCCCTGGCAGAGTTCGCTGTGTTGTGTCGCCGCTCGGGCCACCCCGCCCAACAGGCGATGCACGTGACCTTTGACCAGAGAACGATGACACATAATCGCGCCGACGGCACCGGAGCCGATCGTGAGATTGGCGAAATACGGTTTGATTTCGTTTCGCGTGAGCGGGCGTTCGACGAGCGTGCGCAGCGTCTGCTCGACGAGCGGCCTTCCGTTTTCGCCCGCCACGACCATCGCACACTTGATCTGCCCGCT
Source organism: Opitutaceae bacterium (assembly GCA_025352845.1). GTDB lineage: Bacteria > Verrucomicrobiota > Verrucomicrobiia > Opitutales > Opitutaceae > ER46. The sequence continues at coordinate 8,702 of JANXSC010000026.1, read as the reverse complement.
TTCGATCATCGCGCCGGCGACAGTGAGCGCGTTGAGAAAACCCAGGCACGCGTTCGATACGTCGAAAATCTGCGCGGTCGCCGGCAAGCCGATCTTGCGATGCGCAAACGACGCCGTCGCGGGCTCGAGCATGTCGCGGCTCACCGCGGCGTGGATGAAGAGTTCCACCTGCTCCGCGCGCAGCGACGATTTCGCGAGCACGGCGCGGCCCGCTGCGGCACTGGCGTCCGATGGCCGCGTGCCGGCGGGCCACATCCGGCGCTCGCGGATGCCTGTCATGAGTTCCAGTCGGCCGGCCGGAAGCTTCAGCCGCTCGTAGAGCGGACGCAGCCGCTCTTCGATGGCGGTCGAGGTCCACACTTCCTCTGGCAACGCCACCGCAAGCGCCTCAATGCATACATTCTCAAAACGCATTATCTTTTTTTGTCATTCTGAGCGGAGCGAAGAATCCACTTGGACATTCGCATCGCGTGACGGCTTCGCATCCACTGCTGGATTCTTCGCTCCGCTCAGAATGACAATCATGGTTCACTTTGCTGCGGGCCTCATCACGAGCCGGACAATTTCCCGATCGAAATAATTTGAGCCGAGGCCGGCGTCGACGACGAGCGTCGTGCCGTTGATGCCGCTGCTGCGCGCGCTGAGGAGAAACGCCACCGCATCGGCGACTTCTTGTGTTTCCAGATTCTTTTTTCGGAACGTCAGCTTCTCCGCGTAGAGGTAGCTTTCGATGTAGCCGGGAATGCCGGCGGAGGCGCTGGTCTTGAGCGGCCCGGCGCCGACGGCGTTGAAGCGCACCGCGGTGTCGGCACTGAACGACTTCGCCAGAAACCGCACGCTCGATTCCAGCGCCGCCTTGATCGGGCCCATGTAGCCGTAGTTGTCGGGCGTCACGAGCAGCGACGAGATGCCGATCGTGACCACGGAGGCGTTGCGCGCGAGCTGCGGCTTGAAGGCGCGCGCGATTTCCACGAGCGAAAACGCCGACACCGCCGCCGCCTGGAGAAAATCCGTGCGCTTCGTCTCGTGAAACGGTTTGAACCCCTCGCTGTAGTTCGCGAACGCGATCGAGTGCACGATCCCGTGCAAGGGTGCGTGCCCGGCGCGAACAATCTCGGTCGCGAGCCGCTCGACTTCGCCCGGTTTTTCGACATCGCACAAAAACACCGGTTTGCCGGCGAGCTGCGCTTCGAGCGACTTCCGCCGTGCTTCCGAGCGCACGCTGTAGATCACCTTGGCCCCTTGCTCCTCCAGCGTCTTCGCCACGAGCCACGCCACGCTTTTCCGATTGGCGACGCCGAAGACGAGGAAGGATTTTCCTGTGAACTGAAGGAAGTCGGGCATGGGATGAATTCAAAATCTGAAAGCCATGAACCAATCGGCTTCCTGGTTTCTTGGCTTCTGAATTAACCAGTGTTGGCGGCAGCGGGAGTTTTCCAAGCGACCGCGAAATCCACCGTGAGCACGCGCGTGCCGTCGGCTTTCTTGATGTTGCCGCTCATCATCGTGAAGCCACCGAGCGATTCCTTCTCCTTCACTTCAAGCAGGACGGTGTCACCTGGATAGACCGGCGTGCGAAAACGCACGTCGCTGATCTTAGCCATGAGCGGCACGCCTTCGCCGGGTTTCGCGCCGGCAGCACGGGCTTTCAAGGCGAGATAGCACGCGGCCGTTTGAAACACCGCCTCGCACAGCAACACGCCGGGCGTGATCGGTGCGCCGGGATAGTGGCCTTTGTAGAAATCCTCCTCGGCGCGCCACGTGCGGCGGGCGACTAAACCGTCGACGGTTTCGCCGACAACCTCGTCGACAAACAAGAACGGCGGACGATGCGGAATGAGGTCGGTGACGGGCGGCATAATTAGGCGGCGGTGGGCGCGGCACGCTTCAAGGCGAAGAGCGCCTTGTCGATCTTGTTGGCGACGATCACGCCGTAATTAATCGTGCCGAGCCAGCCCGACATGATGATACCGACCGAGCCGGCGTGGTAGAGGCCGGACAATTTTTCCGGCAGATCCATGGAAACTTTCAGGCCCTCGAACTTCGTGCCGAATGAGGTGCCGTTGAAATGCGTCGTGTAACGCTCGATCGTCCGCGGCGTCGCGGCCTCCATCCAGTCAATCTTGGCGCGAACGCCGGGGATGTATTTCTCCAACGCGGCGACAGACTCGTCGATCAGGCGCTGTTTTTCGCGGGAGTAGTCGGCCTCGTCCAGCTTCTGCCAGTCGCCATACTGGCCGTTAAGCGAGACGACGACCGTGTAACGATCCGAGCCTGGCCTCGTGTCGGGATAATAAACCGAGAACGTCCGGCTCGTGGTGCGGAAATCTGTGAGTTCACCGCTGCTGAAATGAGGATTCTCCGAGGTGAAAACGAGGTCGCCAATGTGTGGGATGCTCTCGCCCTTCCGGATGCCGAGGTAAACTTGGCAGGAACTGGAGTTGATCCGCACGGCGCGCGCGTCCGCGATGTAGTCCGCGGGAAAATTCGACTCCCCGCCCAGGCGGAAGATCGTGTTTTTGATGTTCGCGTTGGAGAGCACGGCCTTGGCGCGGATGACGCGGCCGTTGGCGGCGACGATGCCGCACGCGACCTTCTGCCCGTTGCGTTCCTCGACGAGGATTTTTCCCACGAGCACCTTTTTGCGCAGCTCGACGCCGTTGCGCCGCAGCTCCGCCGCCATCTTCGCGATAAGATCATCGGAGCCGCCGCGGAAGGTGTAGACACCGGAGCCCATGAAATTCGAGAACACGATTCCGTAGGTGATCGCGGGATCGTCGAGCGTGGAGCCGTTGGCATAGGCGATAGGCTCCATCAGAAGGCGCTTCACGTCGTCGCGGCCCGGGAAGAAGCGCTCGAGCATCTCGCCGGTGGTCTCGGGGTTGTTGTCGTAGAAATTCATCGCCCGGAGGTGGTCGTAGAATTTCTCGACGTGCGCACGATCGAGGCGGAAGTTTTCCACGAGCACGCGGGTGTAGTCTTCACGCGTGAAGGTCGTCCACACATCCATCTGCGGGTTCACAAACCGGATGTCCTTCAACGGCACGATCGCGTCGGCGATTTCCTTGGTCCAGTATTTGCGGCACGACTTGACCATGCCGACCGGAAAACCGTGCAGGGAGATGTCGAAGATGTGACCGCCCTTGCGCGTGAACCACGTGGCGAGCCCACCGAACTGGTAGTGGTGCTCAAGCAGGAGCACGCGATGGCCGGCCTTGGCGAGCACGTTGGCGCCCGTGAGGCCGCCCAAGCCGCTGCCGATGACGATCACGTCATACTCGTCGGCGACACCTTTGAGCCAGTCGTAAGCCATGAAAAGGCGCAGAGTGAACGCCGCCCGGTGCGGAGCGCAAGCAATTCGCCGGGCGTGCGCTCGAGCCCGCATGCATGGCGCTTTCGTGCCCATCCTGTAAAATCGGCGGTCGCGGGAAATCCGGTGGACATTCCCCGCCAACGCTTCCGGATGAAGACTAACTTTTGCCGATGACAAACGACTCTTGGGCTCTCTACGCGGTGTGCGCTTACGTTGTGTTCTTTGTGGTGGCGGCAACGGGCATCTTCATGTGGAAGGTGAAGCGCCGCAGCGGCCGCACCCCGGTGGCCTTTAAGCTTCTGCGCGGTCCGGGCGAGTCGTTACGTCGACGGATAGCGAAGTTCGAGGAAGATGGTGCATTCCGACTTTTGGGTGCGGCGCTTGTCCCGTTGGGTGCTGCGGTCGCGGTGCTGTGGGCAATTGTGCGTCTTTTTCAAGTTACGTCGCCGACGGCGTTGGGCATCGTTTTGGCAATCTCAGCCGTGATTTTCGTCGGAGGATTCGTGATGATCCAGCGCTGGGCGCTGCGTGACTTGACGCGCTACCGCAATGACCGGCTCGGATATCTCGGCGAGCGAGATGTGGCCGAACATCTCGAACCGCTGCTCTCCCGCGGCTATCGCGTGTTTCACGATGTGCCGGCCGAAGGTGACACATCAGGATTTAATCTCGACCACGTCGCCGTCGGTCCGAACGGCGTCGCTTCGATCGAGACCAAGACACGCCGCAAAGGCCGCGCGCGGGCGGGGACGAAAGAGCACGTCGTCATTTACGACGGCCGGCAACTCATCTGGCCTTGGGGCGAGGAAGGCCGCGAGGTGCAGCAGGCGATTGGCCAAGCCGAGTGGCTGAAGAAATTTATCCTCCAACGCACGGGCATCGCCACGAACGTTATGCCGGTGCTCGCCATCCCGGGCTGGTGGGTCGAGACAACCGCACGCGGAACGGTCACCGTGACGAACTCCAAGACGGTTGCGAATGCCGCCGAGGGTCGCGGCCCGCGTATTCTCTCCGACGAGCAGGTCGATCTGATCGCGCGCCAGCTCGATGAGCGCTGCCGCGATGTGGAAGATTGACCAGGGCGGTTATCGTGGGTGCTAACGTCGAATCGCCGGGCTTGGCGGCGTCCCTGAAATTGTGTCGTGTGGGGAAACTCAGATGGACGATTTTCTCCCTCCCCTGTCTCCCGACGAAGTGCGCGTGCTCGGCTCGCTGATCGAAAAACAGATCACGACGCCCGACTACTATCCGCTCACGCTCAACGCGCTCACCAATGCCTGTAATCAACTCACGAACCGCGATCCGGTCGTGAGCCTCGACGAGACGACCGTCGTGCGCACGCTCGAGCGGCTCCGCGAGAAGCGACTCGCGACGCTGTTTGCCGGAGCGGTAAGCCGCGTGGCAAAATACAAGCACACGCTCACGGACGCCGTCTTGCTCACGCCCGCGGAAATCGCGCTGCTGTGCGTGCTGCTGCTGCGCGGCCCGCAGACCATTGGCGAGCTGCGCACGCGCACCGAGCGGATGTTTGCCTTCGACACGTTGGCGGAGGTCGAGGCCGCGCTCACCACGCTCGCCACGCGCCCACCGCAGCCGCTCGTCACCAAGCTTCCGCGCCAGCCGGGCACGAAGGAATCCCGCTACGCCCATCTTTTTTCCGGGCCGGCCGAGAGGCTTGCTCTCGTTCCAGCGAGTTTGCCATCGGAACCAGCGCCTCCGGCCATCGACGCACAACACGATCGCATCGCGAAGTTGGAACAGGAAGTCGCTGAACTGAAACAGCAGTTCGCCGAATTCCGGAAGCTGCTCGAATAGTTGGTCATCAATTCAAAAACCAGGAAGCCAGCAAGCAATCCGGGCTCGATCCGGTTTGGTTCCTGGTTTTCTGGCTTCTGAATTAATTCTCATCCGTCCGCCCACTGCCGTGCCCGCGCTTGCGTTGGCGCAAAAAACTTTGGTTCACTCCGAACACCTGTGAAGCAAAGCATCGTCACCCTCGATATGGAGGGCGTCCTCACGCCCGAAATCTGGATCGCCGTCGCCGAGCGCACGGGCATCCCAGAACTCCGCCGCACGACGCGCGAGGAGCCCGACTACGACAAGCTCATGCGCTACCGCATCGATCTCATGGACCTCCACGGGATCACGCTGCCGAAAATACAGGAGGTCATCGCGTCGCTCTCGCTGTTGCCGGGCGCACTGGAGTTTCTGACTGAGCTGCGCCGTCGCACGCAGGTCATTATCCTCTCGGACACGTTTGAGCAGTTCGCGCAGCCGTTCCTGCGGCAGATGGGCTGGCCCACTTTGTTTTGCCATCGGCTCCTCGTCGAGGGCGCGCGCATCTCCGGCTACGAGTTGCGCATGGTCGATCAAAAGAAGCACGCGGTCGCGGCGCTCCAATCGCTTAACTTCAACGTCATCGCGGCGGGTGATTCGTTCAACGACACGTCGATGCTCTGCGAGGCCGACCACGGCTTTCTGTTTAACGCGCCGGAAAATGTCATCCGGCAGTTCCCGCAGTTTCCCGCGATCGAGGATTACGACGAACTCCTGAAACGGATCGCCGCGCACGTGTAGGTGCGAATTCACCATTCCATCCACTTTGCTTTTAGTTTAGAGCACCGCCAATCCCCTCCCCTCACCCCATGAAAATCCCGCTCCTTCGTTCCGCCTTCCTCGCTTTGATCGTGCCTGCGCTTGCCTTGGCGCAGGCCACGCTGCCCGCCAAGAAAGTCGTCTTCACCTCCAACCAGCGCCTCAACGAAACTGAAATCGCCGAACTCCGCCGCGCCGCGCCTTCGCTCAACATCGTGTTTCCCAATCGCGACAACCTCGCGAAGGAACTCGCCGATGCCGACGGCGTCGTCGGCGGTCTCACACGCGAGCAATTCCTCTCCGCGAAAAAGCTGAAGTGGATGCAAATCACCTCGGCCGGCGTGGAGAATTTTCTCTCAATCCCCGAGATCAAGAACAGCCAGGTCACGATGACCAACATGAAGATCGTGCAAGGCATCGAGATTGCGGACCACGCGTTTGGGCTGCTGCTCGCGCTCACGCGGCGCATTGATGTCGCGATCAAGGATCGCGAGAGCGAGACGTGGCGCACGCTCGCGGACTACGGCCCGCCGCTGGAGTTGCAGGGCAAGACGGCCGTCATCGTCGGCGTCGGCGGCATCGGCACGCAAATCGCCGTGCGTGCGAAGGCCTTTGGCATGACCGTCATCGGCGTCGATCCGAAGGACATTCCCTACGCGCCGCATCTTGATCGCACGGTGTGGCCCGACCGGCTCGACAGCGTGCTGCCCGAAGCCGACGTGGTTTTCATTTCCGCCCCGCACACGCCGCAGACCGAGGGAATGATCGGCGCGGCGCAGTTCGGGAAAATGAAAAGGGGCGTGCTCTTCATCGCTGTCTCCCGCGGAAAAATCTACGACAACAATGCGCTGGTCGAAGCGCTGAGGAGCGGACGTGTCGCTGCCGCCGGACTCGATGTGACAGAGACCGAGCCGCTGCCGAGGGGCCACCCACTCTGGAAAACCGGCCGCGTGATCATTACGCCGCACATCGCCGGCCGCTCCGATGGCGAGGGCGCGCGCTACTTCGAACTCTACAAGGACAACCTCATCCGCTTCGCCAAGGACGAGCCGTTGCGACACACGGTGGACAAGCAGGCGGGGTTTTGAGTTTGCCGTAGGCCAGCCCACTCGCGGGCGCTCCGGAGCGCCCGCAAGCACGCTGACCTACAGAAACCGCCAGCAGCGGCGAGTTGAGGAGAAAGCGCCCCTGCGTCAGCGCTTCGCGTTCAGCGTGCGCGTGAGCCACGCGACCACATCTTGCTTGAAGGTCGGCGCAAACGCCGGCCAGCCCAGCATCCCGTGGGCCCCGCCTTGAATCGTGAGCAGCTCGCTCGGCACGCCCGCCGCGCGCAGGCGCGCGAGCAAGAGCGTCGATTGCTCATAGGGCACCGTCTTGTCGGCGGAACCGTGCACGAGCAGGAACGGTGGGAGGCCTTTTTTCACGCGCAGCAGCGGCGAGGCTTCGCGGAGCAAGGTCTGCGCGTCCGCGTCGAAGGTGGTCCGGCCGAAGAGCGCCGCGTAATTGGTCCGCAGCGGCGCTCCCGGCTGGACATCATCCGTGAGATCGAAGCGGCCATAAAAGGGAATGATCGCCGCCATCCGCGTGCTTTCGTCGGCGCGCACCGCCGCCAGCGCGACCAGATGTCCGCCTGCGGATTCACCCGAGAGCGCGATGCGTTTCGGGTCGATGCGATATTCGGCGGCGTGGGCTTTCACCCAGCGGATGGCCGTCTCGACATCCTCGATGCACGCCGGATAGCGGTGCTTCGGCGCGAGCCGATAATTGATCGAGAACCACGCGAAGCCCGCCGTGCTCAGTGCGTCGTGCATCGGCACCATGTAACCCTTGCTTGTGCCGCCCGACTTGTCGCCGCCGGTCCAGCCGCCGCCGTGGACGAGAATCACCGCGGGAAACGGCCCGGCGCCCTCGGGCACCGAGGCGTCGAGCTTCAAACTTTCACCGGCTACGTTGGCGTATTCGATGTCGAGGCGCGGCGCGGCGGGCAAGATTCCGGCTAGGGAGAGCGAGAGTGTGAGTGTGATGGGAGTTTTCATGGGGAGAAAGCGGCCGCAGGGATTTCAGCTCGCAAGCAGTCGCGCCAACCGCGCCTGCACACGCTCGCGACCCAGCACGCGGAAGATGGACGTGATGCTCGGGCCGGCATTCGTGCCGCTGACCGCGAGCCGTGCGACCGCCTGATAGTCGCCAAACCCGAGCGTCTTCTCCGTCGCGAGTCGCTTGATGTTTTCCTCGATAGCCGAGTCGCTCGAAAAATCCATCTCCGGCAGTGCCGCGATCAATTCGCCGAGCCGCGCCTTCGGGTCGCCCTTGGCCATGACCTTTTCCTTCACTTTGCCGTCGATGGCAAAATCGTCGGTAAAGAAATACGCCGTGTAGGCCGCGAGTTCGTCGACCGATTTGATCTTCGGCTGGGCGAGCAAAACGATTTCACGGAAGTAAGCCTCGTTCGCCATCACCGCGGCCCCATTCGGCTGCGTTGCAAAGAACGCCTTCGCCAGCGCCACGAACCGCTCCGCCGGCTGCTCCAGCAGGTAGGTCATGTTCATGTGCGCGAGTTTTTTGCCGTCGAACTTCGCATTCGACTGGTTCACCGCCGCCAAGTCGAAGAGCCGCACGATTTCTGCGCTCGGCATTTTCTCGCGGTCATCGCCGGGATTCCAGCCGAGCAACGAGAGGTAGTTGACGAGCGCTTCGGGCAGGAAGTGCCGCTGTTGGTATTCCTCGATGACCGCGCCCTTGTCGCGTTTTCTCATCTTCCCCTGCCCCATCTCCGGCGATTTCAGGATGAGCG
>JANXSC010000007.1 GCA_025352845.1 Opitutaceae bacterium | reverse complement strand
GGCACGATGATCGAGACGGCGTCGAGCTCGGGAAGCGTCTTGAGCATGACGGCGACGTCGGTGAAGACGCGACCGATGCCGTGCTTGGCCGCGGCCTTGTCGGCGGCGGCTGGGTTGACGTCGCAGAGGGCGATGATGTCGGCGCCGGCCTGGCGGAAACCGGTGGCGTGATAGGCGGCCATGCCGCCGGCGCCGATGATGGCGATTTTGGTGCTCATGTTTGGTGTGAAGTAGCGAGTAGTGGGTAGCGAGTAGCGAGTAGTTGTGAGCGGATGCGTTGCGTGATGCTCGCTACCCGCTACTCACTACTCGCTACATCGGAAGGGCGTTAGCCCTTCCGATCAAACTGCGCGTCGAACACGATCGCGCTCGAGGGGAAATCGATCTTGCGGACGAAGGCGGCGGCCTCGGCGGCGCCGTGGAAACGATCCATCCGGCTGTCTTCCCACTCGACGCTGAGCGGACCGCGGTAGCCGACGTCGTTCAGCGCGACGATGATTTCCTCGAAGTTGATGTCACCGTGGCCGAGCGAGCGGAAATCCCAATTCCGGCTCGGGTGGCCGAAGCTCACGTGGCCGCCGAAGACGCCGACCGTGCCGTCGCCGTGGCCCCACCACACGTCCTTCATGTGGCAGTGGAAGATGCGAGGGCCGAAGGTGCGGATGAACTTCACGTAGTCGACGCCCTGATAGCCGAAGTGCGAGGGATCGTAGTTGAAACCGAAACGCTTGTGCCCCTTCACCGCCTCGATCGCGCGCTGGGCGCTGGCGATGTCGAAGGCGATTTCCGTCGGGTGGACTTCGAGGGCGAAGTTGACGTTGGCCTTGTCGAACGCCTCGAGGATTGGGCCAAAGCGCTTGCCGAAGTCGGCGTAGCCCGCGTCCCAGTAAGCCTGCGACGTCGGCGGGAAAGCGTAGATCGAGTGCCAGATGCTGGAGCCCGTGAAGCCGTTCACCACCGCGGGAAAATCGTCCTTGCCGTTGTTGCCCGGCTTGGCGTCGAAGAAGGCGCGCGCCGCTTTGGCCGCGAGGGCGAGCTTCCGGGCCGCGCGCTTGCGCACGCCCTCGGGATCGCCGTCGCCCCAGACATCAGCGGGGAGGATCGATTTGTGCCGCTCGTCGATCAAATCGCACACGGCCTGACCGACGAGGTGACTCGAGATCGCGTAGCAGGTGAGGCCGTGGTCCTTGAGCTGCGCCCACTTGTCGTGGACGTATTTCTTGCTGCTCGCGGCGGCATCGACATCGAAGTGGTCGCCCCAGCAGGCGAGTTCGACGCCGTCGTAGCCCATCTTTTTGACGAGCGGGGCCAGCTTATCGAGGGGAAGGTCGGCCCATTGGCCGGTGAAGAGAGTGCAGGGGCGGGGCATGGAGGTAGTGGGAGGGGAATGAGGGAGTATGCGAACCGAAGAAGACGGCGAGAAAAAATCCGTGCGTCGAAACCATTTGTCATGGCGAGGAGCGCAGCGACGTGGCCATCCATCTGGAATTATATTGGGACCAACGCAAAGACGTGGCGCGGCGCGGGAGTAGGGCGGGTCTGTGACCCGCCCTTGGAACGAGTTATTGCGTGCAAAGCCGTGAGGCGGGGCGAAGACAAGGCGGGTCACAGACCCGCCCTACTTTCAAACGAACGACTTTTCATTTTTGAGTATTTGTCCGTAAATGGATCGCCACGGCGCTGCGCGCACCTCGCGATGACAGGACAGGCGGCGGCACAGAAAAAATCCGTGTTGGTGCGTGACCGATCCCGGTCATAACTCGGCCGATGCTCCGCTGTCTCTCCACACTTGGTTGTCCGGAGGCCACGCTCGACGCGGCGCTCGCGCTGGCCGCGCGCCATCAGATCGGCGCGGTAGAGCTGCGCACCCTCGCAGGCACGGTGGAGCTGGCGGATTATTTTGCGCGGGAGTTTGGTTCGCCGATCCGGCTGGCCGAAAAGCTCCGTGGCGCTCCGGTGCAGATCGTGGCGCTCAATGCCTCGCTCCACCTCGTCGGCGCGACCGACGCCGAGCGCGCGCAACTACTCGCGCTCGCCCCGTGGGCCGAGGCGCTCGACGTCCGGTGGCTGCGTGTCTTCGACGGCGGCAGTCGCGCCGACGCCGCAGAATTCGCCGACGCCGCCGCGACGTTGAGCTGGTGGCGGGAACTCCGCGCAGAGCGCGGCTGGCAAGTCGACCTCATGGTCGAGACGCACGACTCGCTGATCACGGCCGCGACGGTGCAGCGGTTTCTCGCCGCACTGCCCGGCACCGCGATACTTTGGGACGCGCACCACACTTGGCGCAAGGGCGGCGAGGATCCCGTCGCGACGTGGCGCGCGATCCGGGCGAGGGTCGTCCACGTGCATGTGAAGGACAGCATCGCGGTGCCGAGCGCCCGCCATCCTTTCACTTATGTTCAGCCGGGCGACGGCGGGTTTCCGATGGCGCCGTTGTTGGCGACATTGCGAGCGGATGAATTCACGGGCCCGGTGAGTCTCGAGTGGGAAAAAATGTGGCACCCTTATCTGCCGCCGCTCGACGAGGCGCTGCGCGTGGCGGCAGTCCGCGGGTGGTGGTGAGCGGGCCCATGAATCGCGATGAATTCAAAAGCCGGAAAGCCATGAGTTCGGATTTCTTTTTCTGGTTTTCTGGCTTCCGAATTTTTTTAAGCCCATCCTGTCTTCTCGCATGAGCCTCACGATTTGGTGCAACGCCCAGTTTCTCGCCGCCGACACGCAGTTGCTCATCGAGGGCACGAAGCAACACCGGCTCGTGTTCGCCAAAACGGCGAGCCCGCTCGTCCTCGTCGCCGGCCAGTCCGATCCCGACATGGCGGCGGCCGACATCGCCTTCGGTCAGCCCGATGCCGCGCAGTGCCTCGCGCTGCCGCGGCTGCGCTGGGTCGAGGTCACTTCGGCGGGCTACACGCGCTACGACACGCCGGAATTTCAGGAGGCGTTTCGCGCCCGCGGCGCGATTTTCTCCAACGTCTCGCAGGTCTTCGCCGACTCGTGCGCGCAGCATGTGCTCGCGATGATGCTCGCGCTCGGCCGGCAGCTCCTGCCCTCGTATCGCGACCAACTCGGCGACCGCAGCTGGCACTACACCGAGCGCCGCTACGACTCGCGCCTGCTCACCGGCCAGACCGTGGTGATGCTCGGATTCGGCGCGATTGGCCGGCGGCTCGCGGACCTGCTCGCGCCCTTCGGCATGACGCTCATCGCGGTGCGCCGGCAGACGCGCAGTGAACGCGGCGTGCGGATTATCCCCGAAGAAAACGTCAGCAGCGCCCTCGCCGCCGCCGATCACGTGGTGAACATTTTACCCGACAACCCGAGCACGCGAAACTACGTGAACGCCCGCCGCATCGCGTGCTGCAAACCCGGCGCGCGTTTCTACAATGTTGGCCGCGGCTCGACCGTCGACGAGCGCGCGCTCCTCGAAGCGCTCCGCTCCGGCCGCATCGGCGACGCCTATCTCGATGTGTTCGAGACGGAGCCGCTCCCGACCGACAGCCCGTTCTGGTCGCTGCCCAACTGCTACATCACGCCCCACACCGCCGGCGGCCGCCACGATCAGGACACGGCCATCGTGCAGCACTTTCTCCGCAACCTCGCCGCCTTCAGACGCGGCGAGCCGATGGTGGATCGCGTGGTGTGAGCACGCGTGGGCACGACCGGCGGCGAGCAAGCTCGCGCCCTACGGCTGCATTGTAGGGCCCGACCTTGGTCGGTGCTTCCCTCCGCTCAAACACCCAGCACCCGCTCCGCGATCGCCGCGTAGAGTTCGACGCCGTGCCAGAGCGCGGACTCTTCGATATCGAAGCGCGGGTGATGATGGCCGGCGGGCAGCGCCGTGCCGATTTGGAGATACGTGGCCGTGCCGCCGCGGGCCTGCACGGCCAGCATCATGAGCGTCGCATCCTCGGAGCCGCCAAGCGGCAGCGTGTCCACGATCTCGTGTGTCGCGGGCAAACTCTTGGCCGCGGCGCGGACAATTTCTTTCAACGCCGCGTCGCACGGCGCGCTGCCCGCTTCGCCCACGATGCGGATATCGCACGTGACGCCAAACATCTCCGCCGCCGCGCGCGCGACGCGAAACGCCTCGTCGGTCATGAAGCGATTCACCGCGGCGGTCGTGCCGCGCACCTCGGCTTCGACGATCGCGCGGTCCGCGATTACGTTGCGACCACTGCCGGCGTGGAGCGTGCCGGCGTTGGCGCGCGTCTCGCCGCCGGCGTGGCGCGGGAGCGCGTGGAGCTGGAGCGCGAAGGTCGCGGCGGTGAGCAGGGCGTTGCGGCCGTCCTGCGGCGCCATGCCGGCGTGCGCCGCCCGGCCGCGATATTCCACGTCGAACTTCGTGGTCGCGAGAAACGCATCCGTGCCACACGCGATTAGCCCCGCGCGCGTCGCGCCGGTGCCGAGGTGCCCGCACACGAGCGCATCGACGTCGGCAAACACGCCCGCGGCGACCATCGCCTTCGCGCCACAGCAGCCTTCCTCCGCCGGTTGAAACACGATCTTCAACTTCCCGCCCCACTGCGCGGCGTGCGCCGGCGCGAGCGATGCCAGCCCCAGCCCAATCGCGGTGTGCCCGTCGTGACCGCACGCGTGCATCCGGCCGGCGTGCGTTGAGGCGAACCCTTCTCGCGCCGGCGCGTGCGCCGCTTCCGCACTTTCCAAAATCGGCAGCGCGTCCATATCCACGCGAAACGCGAGCGTCGGGCCGGGCCGGACAAAGTTAAACTCCGCGACGACACCCGTGAGCCCGTCGCCCATGCGTGCGACCCACGCGGGATTCGCGCCGTGCGCAATCGCCTCGGACCTCGCGGCGGCGAACTCCTCCGCACTCGGCGGATTCATCAGCGCCGCCGGGTCCATCACGTCACGGCCCACGCGCACGGTGCAGCCGGGAATCGCCGCGAGCACGTCGCACACGCGCGCCGCCGTGCGGTATTCGCGGTAGCCGAGTTCGGGGTGGCGGTGAAAATCGCGACGCCATTGGACGACCTTTTCGCGAAGTTGGGCGGGGTTCATTGGCGAAATCATCTCGGGCAAAACGCCCGCGGGGGCGAACGGAATCAGCGGGCGAAATGAATGCGCAGATATTTTTCGTTTTCGTAGGCCAGCCCGCTGGCGGGCGCGGCTTGGGCGCGCGCAAGCGCGCTGACCTACGGTAGAACCCCTCTCAACATCGCTCACGGCCACGGGGCATATCTCACTTTTTGCCACGCCGTCGGTTCGGTAGGGGCGTGGCTTGTCCGCGCACGGTTTTTCGGAGGGCGCGCACGAGGCACGCCCTTACGACGGCAAAAACCTGAGATGTCCCCGCCAGCCACACCACCCCTTCCGTGCGCTTGCGCCGCGCCGCGCCTCCCGCCAACGTCTCCGCTTCACTCCCCTTCCCCCATGAGCACTGAAGTCGCCGCCGACATTTCGCCCCGCAATCCCCTGCGCATTCTCGGCTGGAGCCTCGTCGCCCTCGTCGGCGCAGCTTCCATCGCCGTGCTCGCGTGGTCGCGCGGCGAACCCGTCAATGCCCTCTGGATGGTCGTCGCCGCGCTCTGCGTCTTCGCGATCAGCTACCGGTTTCACTCGGCGTGGCTGATGGCGAAGGTGCTCACGCTCGATGATCTTCGGGCGACGCCCGCCGAGACTCATGGCGACGGCCGCGACTTCGTGAAGACGAACAAGTGGGTCGTGTTCGGCCATCACTTCGCGGCCATCGCCGGACCCGGTCCACTCGTGGGGCCCGTGCTTGCCGCGCAATTCGGTTATCTGCCCGGCATGTTGTGGATGCTCGTCGGCGCGACGCTCGGCGGCGCGGTGCATGACTCGGTGATTCTGTTTTGCTCCACGCGCCGGCGTGGAAAATCCCTCGGGCAGATGGTGCGCGACGAGGTCGGCCCCTTTGCCGGCGGCGTGGCGCTCGTGAGCATCGTCGCCATCATGACGATCCTGCTCGCGGTGCTCGCGCTCGTCGTGGTGAAGGCGCTCGCTGAGAGCCCGTGGGGCCTCTTCACCATCGCGATGACGATGCCCATCGCCCTCATCATGGGCGTGGCGATGAAGGGCGCCGGCCACAGCGGCAAAGCGCTCGCGTGGATTAGCGCGTTTGGCGTCATCGCGCTGCTCGCATCCGTGTGGGGCGGCCAGTTTCTCCACGGCACGGAGCTGGAAAAAACGCTCACGCTCAACGGCACCACGCTCGCCTGGTGGATCATGGGCTACGGATTTCTGGCCTCGGTGCTGCCGGTCTGGCTGCTGCTCGCGCCGCGCGACTACCTGAGCACGTTCATGAAAATCGGCACGGTGATGGCGCTCGGCATCGCGGTGATCGTGCTCGCGCCGGTGCTAAAGATGCCGGCGATCACAAAATTCATCGACGGCACTGGTCCGGTGTTCGCGGGGCCGGTGTTTCCCTTTTGCTTCATCACGATCGCGTGCGCGGCGATTTCGGGTTTTCACTCGCTCGTCTCCTCAGGCACGACGCCGAAGCTCATCGCGCGCGAATCGCACATTCGCGTCATCGGCTACGGCGCGATGGTGACTGAGATGTGCGTCGGCATCATGGCGCTCATCGCCGCGTGCGCGATGGAGCCTGGCCAGTATTTCGCGATCAACATGGCGGGCACGCCCGAGGCGGTGACAGCCAAAGTGACGGCGCTGGGCTTCCCCGTCACGACCGGCGAGATGCAGGCGCTCGCCGACAGCGTGGGCGAGAAAACCATGGTGGGCCGCACCGGCGGCGCGCCGACATTCGCGGTCGGCATGGCGCACATGTTTGCCGGCGTCATCGGCAGCAAGGCCATGCTCGGCCTCTGGTATCACTTCGCGATCATGTTCGAGGCGCTCTTCATCCTCACGACGATCGACGCCGGCACGCGCGTGGGCCGCTTCATCGTGCAGGATATGCTGGGCCACGTGTGGTCGCCGCTCGGCGACACCAAGTCCGCCGGCGCCGGCATCCTCGCGACTGCGCTCTTCGTCGGTGCGTGGGGCTATTTCCTCTACCAAGGCGTCGTCGATCCGCTCGGCGGCATCAATTCCCTCTGGCCGATCTTCGGCATCGCCAACCAACTCCTCGCCGTGCTCGCGCTCGCGCTCGGCACGACCGTGCTGATCAAAATGGGCCG
>JANXSC010000654.1 GCA_025352845.1 Opitutaceae bacterium | reverse complement strand
CCGCGCTCGGCTTCCTGCGCTTGCACCACGCGTTGCGTCAAGGCCCGTAGTTGTTCCTCGGTCCTTTTCAAGGCCTCGTTCGCTTGCACCAACTCGGCGTTCTTCTCCTCCAGCTTATTAACCAGCGCCTGGCTGTATTGCTTGAGCACAAAGGTTTCCTCCACCGCCGGCGCGGAGTGCATTGGTCGCGCAGCCTTCTTCTCCAACACTTCCCGCAGCGCATCGAGCACGTCTGCAATGGGCGCGGGCTTAGTGAGATATTTGTCCGCGCCGATGGTCTGCGCCAGCTTCATATCGCCGGGCGAAGTGTAAGTGCTGGTATAGATGATGAAGGGCAAGGCATGGAGCCGCTCGCTCTTCCGAATCTCGTGGCAGAGGCGGAAGCCGTCCATGTTCGGCATTAGGATGTCAGAAATGACCGCGTCCACCGTTTCGCGGGCGAGGATTTGCAGAGCTTCGACGCCGTCGGCGGCTTCGAGTGTGTTGTAGCCCTCGGCTTCGAGCGTTACCCGCAGGAGTTTCCGGTTGGTGGCGATGTCGTCAACGATGAGGAGGTTCATGATCTTTCCATCGGCAGCAATTTGGCTACCCAACTCTTTGGTTACCTCCCGGACCAGGCGCCCCTCACGTAACGATAGTTCCACTGCGTGGCGTTTATACGTCTCGTCAAATACGCGCCGAGGCGCTTTCTCCAATTCATTTTTTTGGTCTCATTCATCGTGTTACTTTCCTGCGCCCAAACCGGCCGACTCCGCGTCAAGTGCTGTTTGGTCGCTTCCTCCGGCAAAGCCAAGCGTTCACATTTGGCATTACAACTGCGTCATATCCGCCTTGGTATGGCCATCGAATATTCCCTGCAACAGGTTGATGGAAAGTTCGGCTTGTGGGTAACACCAAGCATTATGAAATCTTTGGTCCTTTTGCGGGCCTTGGGGTCAGCACGGCGGCAGCCTTGCGCAAGGCGGGTTACAAGAGTCGAAGAAAGGTGCGTGCAGACATCGAGACCGGCGTGTTGCACCCATTCATTTCAATCAATGACTACGGCAAATATGCCGACGCGGAAGTGCGGCAATGGTTGGGATTGAAGAGCTGGAATGAGCGCTCTCCGCCATTGTTTTCATGGGGCCAACCGCCGCGGCGGTTTGCGCGCATCGCCCGATTTCTTCCCTTGTCGTGGGGTGCCGGTGTGCGATCTTTGGCACCGACCGCAAGCCCTCCTTACCCTATGAACCTCCATCGCTTTGTGGTGTTAACCGCCGTAATCGCCGTTGTTCCCCGCTCGCCTGGTGCCCAGCCGACAAGCCCGCCCCCGACCGAGGAGGTCGTCGCGCTCTCGCCGTTTACCGTCTCGGAAACCGACGACAAATCGTGGCTCGCCACCACGACGCTCATCGGCAGCCGCACCAATCAGGATCTCGCCAAGCTCCCCGTCACAGTCGACGTAATCACCGCCGAGTTCATGCGCGACCTCGGCGCCTTCAACATGGAAGACGCCGCGCAATACGTCGCCGGCGTCAACGTCACGCCGCGCCTCGAGTCGCGCAACGACGACCGCATCACCTACCGTGGCCTCAGCGGCGGCGGCAGTTCGCGAAATTTCTTCACGTGGTTCGTTCCCTCCGACGCCTACAACGTCGAGCGCTTCGATTTCAACAAGGGCTCGAACTCGCTCATGTTCGGTGACTCGAATCCCGGCGGCCAGGCCACGATCTACACGAAGCGCGCCCGGTCGCGGAACATGGAGGAACTCTTCGCCAGCGTCGGCTCCTACGACGCCTACCGCGTGCAGCTCGATGTGAACCGCAGGATCCGCGACAATTTCTTCGTGCGGCTCAACCTCGTGAACCGCCGCAACAAGACCTACGTCAAGGGCACCAACGACGTCTTCCGCGCCGGCGATCTGGCGCTGACCTACGAGCCGTTCAAGACCACGACCATCCGCGTCGAGCTGGAGCGCGGCGAGACGCACCGCATCCGCGCCGACAGCGCCCTCGCGATCAACGATGTCGCTGCCGCCGGTCGCGGCTTCAGCGGCAACAACCAGTGGTATTACACCTCCGACGGCGAAATTTTTCAGCGCACCACGACGTTTCCCGTGCTGGCGACGGACCGCAGCGGCCCCTCGGGCAATCAGGTTTCCCTCCTGCAAGGCCAGACACAGGCCGTGCGCCTGCCCAACGGCACATTCAAGACCTTCAGTGGCTTCGACAAATATACGAACATGCTCGGCACGGTGGATTACAACAACCGCATCTTCAATGTCGCCAACGTCACGCTTGAGCAGCGCATCGGCAAACTCGCGATCGAGGTCGCGTTCAACCAGCAGTTCCAGCACGAGGACCGGAACGACAATTCGTTCGGCACTTCGCAGACTCCGCCCGTGCTGAGCGTCGATAGCGCCGGCCGCCCCTACATCGAGGAGTCCATCGGCGGCGCGGCGTTCAAGATTTTCGGCAACGTCGTGAAGGCGGGGCGCATCGCCGCCGTGTATCCCTTCGACTTCGGTCGCTGGGGCAAGCAGCTCCTCGTCGTCACCGCACTCAAGCAGCGCGACATGAAGCTCTCCCGCCGCACCGGCCTCGCCAATGAGCTCGGCACCGGCACCTACGTGAACAACGGCGTCCGCCTCCGCGCCTACCTCGACGATCCGGCGTTCGGCACCACGGCATTTTGGGACCAGTTTCTCCTGCCGAATCTGAAAACCACGCCGACGTTCAGGCCCGTGATCTACGAGAGCACGACCATCACCGGTCCGTATGTCGACATCCGTTACGCGCAGACGCAGACCGCCTCGCTGTCGGGCGAGTATTTTGGCGGCCGCGTGCATTCGCTCGTCGGCATGAGCTGGAACCGCCTTGCGCGCAAAATTCCCAAGGAGGCCACCTACGCCACCGATGCGCGGGGCAACTTCCGTCATCCCGGCATGCCGTGGGACAATCCCGGCGCCTACGAATACGATCCGCGCTTCGATCTCGCGGCCACGAGCCAGATGGCGGGACTCACCGTTTCCATCCTCCGCGGCGATGCGATCAACATGAATGTCTACGGCGTGAATTCCGAGTCGTTCAACTGGCAGTCGCGCCAGGTGTTCTTCGGTCCCGACATCGGCCCGGTGCGCGGCAAGACGAAGGAAGTCGGCCTTAAGGGTGATGTCTTTCAGCGGAAGCTCACCTACACGCTCGGCTTCTACGACATCAAGCGTGTCAACGCCGCCTACGCTTGGCTGCCCGACTCGCTCTCCCTCACCCAGCTCGAAGATCTGATCAACCCGAACAATATTTTGCCGGCCGACCCGCGCTATGTTACCGTAGTCAACGGGCTCAACAACGAGCGCCGCACCGTGAACTCCAACGAGCAGTCGCGGGGAGTTGAGTTCACGCTGCAGGGTCAGCGCTGGCTCGGGTTGCAGACGCGCGTCTCGTTTTCCGCCACGCGCGTGCGCGCACAGGCGAACTTCTCGCAATTCCGCGCCTACCTCACCGCCGCGGAGGAGCGCACCACTGCGGCCAATGCCCCCGGCGGCGACCCCACCATGGCGGAACTTCCCGCCGTCCTCACCAACGCCCGCACCGTGCTCGGCGCCAACACGCTTACCGACGCCGTCGCGGGCCGCCGCAGTTCACCCTATACCGGCAGCATCGTCTTGGACTACCAGGCACCGTGGGTGCGTGGCCTGCGCGCCGGTCTCAGCGGCGTCTACGGCCCCGACTACAACGTCGCGATTTTTGATGGCGTGAGCTACAAGGCCGGCGCGTCGTTTCCGCTCAGTGGCTACCTCCTCTACGACCGCCGCGTGCTCAACAAATACTTCACCACCTTCCGGCTCGGGTTGCAGAACATCTACGATGTCG
This sequence comes from Opitutaceae bacterium, assembly GCA_025352845.1. GTDB lineage: Bacteria > Verrucomicrobiota > Verrucomicrobiia > Opitutales > Opitutaceae > ER46. The sequence goes on along the minus strand of JANXSC010000654.1, from coordinate 201 downwards.
TGAACGGCAACAGCCGCTACCGGATCACCGGAGCCACGTCGTTCAACACCACGGCCAAGCGGCCCAACTACATCTACCGCTATGCCGACCCGACCACATGGAGTTTCAGCGTCACCACGCGCCTCTGATCCCAACGACCGTTTGATTTCGGACTATCGCTCGGTTGTAGAACCGGCCGTTGAATTAGCGGCTTTGGTTTTG
>JANXSC010000652.1 GCA_025352845.1 Opitutaceae bacterium | reverse complement strand
GGCACGTCCCTGTGCCTGCATTCGACCGCCATTGCGCTGCGCCATGCGGGCACAGGGACGTGCCCGCCCACCATGGGAGCGCCGCCTTACACTTTCACCGGCCGGCCGGTCTTCAGCGATTTCACGGCGGCTTCGGCGAGGACGATGGCTTGGCGGCCGTCGTGGGCAGTGACCGGCATCGGTTTCTTGTTCACGACGCAGTCCACGAAGGTCGCGAACTCGGCGCGGTAGGCGTCGGCGTAGCGCTCGAGGAAAAAATAGAGCGGCTTGTCGCCGCTCACGCTCGCGGCGTTGGCCAGTTCGACGGTCGTCGCGGTGCGGTTGCCCGCCATGAGGCGGCCCTTCGCGCCGTGGACTTCCAGGCGCTGGTCGTAGCCGTAGCTCGCACGGCGGCTGTTGTTGATATGGGCGAGTTTTCCCGAGGCGGTTTTCATCAGCACCATCACGGAATCGGTGTCGCCGATTTTGCCGACCGCGGGATCGACGAGGCAGCTGCCGTAGGCGAAGACCTCGACCGGTTCCTCGCCGAGGAGCCAGCGCGCCATGTCGAAGTCGTGAATCGTCATGTCGCGGAACTGGCCGCCGGAACTTTTCAGGTAGGAAATCGGCGGCAACCCCGGATCGCGGCTTGAGATGATCACCTGCTCGACCGCCCCAATCTCGCCCGCCGCGAGGCGTGCGTGCAGCGCGGCGAAGCTCGGATCGAAGCGGCGGTTGAAACCGACGAACATTGGCACGCGCGCCTTCTTCACGGCGGCGAGGCATTGGTCCACGCGCTTGAGCGAGAGGTCGATCGGCTTCTCGCAAAAGATCGCCCTGCCCGCGCGCGCGGATGCCAAGATCAGCTCGGCGTGCGTGTCGGTGGACGAGGCGATGATGACGGCATCAACCGCGGGATCGCCGAGCGCGGTGGTGACATCGGTGACTTGTGCGCCGTGTTTCGCGGCGAGCGCCGCGGCGGCGGCGGGATTCACGTCGACGACGTAGCGGAGGCGCGTCGCGGGATTGGTCGCGAGATTGGCGGCGTGGATCGTGCCGATGCGGCCGGCTCCGAATTGGGCGAAGATGAGCATGGGGAAAACTATTGGGTGAGAATCGACGCGATCGGCCGGCCGTCAACGTTGGGCAACTCGACGCCGAGCAGGTGTGCGATCGTCGGCGCGACGTCGAGGTTGCGCACGCGGGCGAGTTTCACGCCGGGTTTGATGCCGGCGCCGCTCGCGAGGAAAATCCCGTCGAGTTCGGGATCGGCGGAGTTGTAGCCGTGCGTGCCGCCATAGTTGGTCGAGGGGCCCACGATATCATCGCCGGTCGCAACCGCGTTGAAGGCGTAGCCCGGCTTCGGGTAGAGGATGAGTTCGCCCATGCCAGAATTTTCATCGGGCGTCGGCATCCCGAGCGCGTGCGCACCGGTGGCCGCGTCGATCACCTGCGCCACGCCCTCGGTCGCGGCGAAAATTTCCTTCAGCTTAGGCAGCAGCTCCGCGCGCCGCGCCGGATCGGTGACATAGACAAACGCGATGCCGCCCTGCGTGCCGGCAAACGCATCGCACTGCGCGATGGTCGCGCCGGCGGTGCGGAGGAGGCCGGCTTTTTTCAACGCGACATTCGCGTAAAGATATTTGTCCACCTTCTTGAACCCGTGGTCGGTCGTCACGATCACGGTCGTCTGCGCGCGCTTGCCGCTGGCGTCGATCGCACGGAGCAGATCGCCGACGAGGCGGTCGGCGAGCGCAAGGGCGGAGATGCTCGCGGGCGAGCCCGGGCCGTAGCGGTGGTGCGTCGAGTCGGTGTTCAGCGGGTGAAAGAGGAGGAGATTCGGGCGGTGTTTTTCAAAGACGAAACACGCCGCGCGCGTCCACTGCTCGTCGCGCCACACGATGTTCGGTTTGCCCGCGGCCGCGAGTTTGGCCTCCGCGGCGTCGATGGCGCCGGCCGCGATCATCTCGCGCGGGAGCGTCGCGGCGGGATCGAACACCTCGGGAAAACTCCACGTGATCGTGCCGGGCCGCGTGATGGCGACCCAGTCGATCTCGGCGGTGGTGAGGCCGGCCTTGAACGCCGCGTCGTAAACCGTGGGCACGCGCACGAGCCGCGCCTTGTCGGCCCACGGCTCGATGGTGTTGGGCTTGCCGGGGCCGCCGCGGACGACGAGGCCGTTGTAGAGCACGCCGTGCTTTTGCGGCGCGACGCCGGTGACGAGCGTCGTGTGGTTGGGCCACGTGATCGCAGGATTGGAGATCGTCATCGCATCCGCGACCGCGCCCTCGGCCGCGAGCCGGCGGAGATTGGGCAACGGGATCGATTCGTCGCGCCAGAGGTAGGCCGGGAAACCGTCGAGCGTGATGAGCACGACGTGGCGATCTGCGTGCGCGGCGAAGGCCGAAGCGGAGAAAGCGAAGAGGAAGGAGAGGAAAGATGGGAGGCGGCGGAATTTCATGAGCGGGAGGGAAGAGGGTTATCGTTTGGCACCGCCGAGGAGATCCGCCACGGGTGCGGCGGCTTCCGGAAACGCCGCGCGAAAATCTTCGCCGAGCAGCGCCGCCACAGTCGCGGCCACCTGCGCCTGATGCACGGGCACGGTGGCGCGGCGCTCGCCGAGTGCGCGGGTATCGGGCCCCATCGCGGCGAGCCACGTCTCCTCGGAGCGCGGGATTTTTTTCCCGTGGCCCGTCCAGTCGGCACCGAGCACGCCGCGGCCGTGATCGGGCGAGAGCACGATGGATGTCGTGCCGCGATACTGCGGAAGCGCCTGCAGTTTTTCCCAGAGCTGGCGGACAAAGCGATCGCAGCGCCGGATCGAGTCGAGGTAGCGATCGTAGCGGCGCGCGTGCGCCCACTCGTCGGGCTCGCCGAGCGCGAGGAGGAAGACGCGCGGCCGGTGCGTGTCGAAGAGATCCACCGCCGCATGATAGACGAAGGCGTCGAAATTCTCCGTGCTCGAGATCGGCGGGATGTCGGCCATCCACCGCTCGATCTCGGCAAGGCGCGGCGAGACGGCGCCGGGGGCCGATTGCTGCTGGGTGACGAAGACAGGGAAACGGCTGCGGCCGACATTGAGGATCGGCACGAAGACATTCCACGCGGCAGCGGCGGCGACGCGGCCCGCGAAGCCCGGTCGCGCGTGGAGCCACTCGAGCACCGTCACGTTGCGATTGGGCAGCGGGGTGTTGCCGGTGATGAGCGGGTCGGGTGCGCCGGTGAGGATCTCGTTGTAGCCGGGATAGGAGACACGCTCGGCGTTGAGCACGTTCGCGGGGCTGTTGAGCACGCGATTGCCGAAGACCTGGCCCTGCGGCGCGATCGTCGTCCAAAAAAACGGCATGAGTTTGCGGCGGCGCTCGTCCGCCGTCGCCCCGCCGAACTCCGCCCGCAATCCCGCGATCGCACTCTCGCCGACTCCGCCGTGGTCCTTGCTGATCAACGCGTCCTCGGCCCCGCCGAACACTTCCTGCCAGCGCAGACCGTCGATCGTGACAAGGAGGACGTTTTTCGTCGCCGGCTGGGCCAGCGCGAGCGAAGCGGTGAGCAGCGACCAAAACGCCGCGCAGAGTTTTCGTTTCATGGGGTGCGGCAGTGGAAAGAAATTCCGCGCCCGAGCCAAGCCTGCGGCGGTAGGGCGCTCCGGCGCAAATCGCGTCGCAGGCCTCGCCAAGCGCGATCGGATGGTTCACCTTTCCGCCATGATCACCGTGACCACCTGCTCGAATCTCGCCGAGGCGGAGCTGCTCCACTCGCTACTCGTCGAAAACGGCATCCCCGCCTTCGTGCTCGACGATGCGTTTGGCGGCGCGATCCGCGTGCAGGTGGACGACGAGCACGCCGAGGCCGCGGGTGTGATCCTCGCGGAGGCGCAGCGCGCGCTGGCCGTCGAGGACGACGCGGACGAGGAAAAGACCGAGGACGACGCCAAGCCGGACACCGCAGCCGATCGCGCGCGGTGAGCCCGGTGGCGAACCGGATTTTTTCGCGGCGGAAATTTCTCCTCGGTGCCGCCGGGGCGATCACGGCGGGCGTCCTCCACGCGCGGTTCGCCGAGTAGCAGTGGTTGCGCGTCTCGCGGCACGAGGTGCGCCTGACCGCAATTCCGCCGGCGGGAGCGCCGCTGCGCATCGTGCAGCTCTCGGATTTGCACGCGTCGAGCGTGGTGCCGCTCGAGTTCATCGCCGAGGCCGTGACGCTCGCGCTCGCGCAAAAACCCGATCTGATCGCGCTCACGGGGGACTTCGTCACGGACAGCCAAGCCGGGCCGGAAGGCTACGCGGAGATTCTCGCGCGCCTCGCCGTGGCCGCGCCGACTTTCGCCTGCCTCGGCTAATCACGACGGCGGTGTGGCGCGCCCGCAGGCACCCACGAATCCCACAATCGAGCCGGTCGTCGACATCCTCACGCGCGCCGGCATCCCGTGCCTCATCAACCAATGCCGCTCGCTTACGATGCGCGGCCGCAAACTCCAGCTCATCGGCCTCGGCGATCTCTGGTCGGCGATGTGTGCGCCCCAGATCGCGTTTGCGCAGACGCCGACGCGCGCCGACGCGACGCGAATCGTGCTCAATCACAACCCGGACGCGAAGGAACTGCTCCGTGAACACGACTGGGATCTCATGCTCTGCGGCCACACCCACGGCGGACAGGTGCGCCTGCCATTTCTGGGCGTGCCCCTCGCGCCGGTGACGGACAAGCGCTATATCGACGGCCTTCACCGCTAAGAAAACCGCTGGCTGCACATCACCCGCGGCGTCGGCAATCTGCACGGCATCCGCATCAACTGCCGGCCCGAGATCAGCGTGCTGGATCTCGTGTAGGCCAGCGCGCCAGCGCGCGCTCCGTGAAGCGCCCGCAAGCGGGCTGACCTACAAAATCCAATTTGGCTTTCGAAGCCGCCGCTGGCTTTGCCACCGCCGAAATCAGTCGCGCGCGACGGAGGGGATTCGGGGCGGTTACAGCGCCGGCGAAAATATTCCCGGGTTTATTCCCGTCCCCTCGCCATCTCCCGACGGAGCGGTGCGTCTGCCTCTTCGCAATCCATCACCATTCATGAAAACCGATTTCTCCTTCAAACTCGTCGTCGCCATTATCGTTGCCGGTGTGCTCGTCGCGCTCGCCAGCCCCACACCCAAGACGGATGCGGCAACCGACGTCGCCCCGGCCTCCAGCGCTGCGCAATAATTGCGCGGGCGTCGGCCGGAGTCACTGCGGTGACTCCACCATCGCGCCGATGATCTGGCCGAGGAAGGCGTTGAGCGCCTCGTCGTTTTTGATCCAGCGGACGACCACGACGAGGTCGTGCTCCCAGTCGAGATAAACGATATTCTGGCCGTTGCCCACGAAGCGCACGCTCGACGCCGGCGCGGCGGGCAACGATTTGCGGTCGGGGTTGAGATACCAGTTCGCGAAACCGTAGGCGGGATTTGCCGGGCCCGGCGTGCGCGCGAGCGCGATCCATTTTTCGGAAACGATTTCGCGGCCCGCCCACTGGCCGCCGCGCAGAAACAAATAGCCGAAGCGCGCGAGGTCCCACGCGTTGATAAACATCCCGCCGCCAAAGTGGCCGCCGCCGCTCACCGACTGCACGCGCCGGCCATCGAGCTCGATCCAGGAATTGTCGTAGCCGGTCCAGCGCCACGCGCCCGACGCGCCGATCGGGTCCATCACTTCCTCGCGCAGCACGTCGGGCAGCGGCCGGCGCCACACGTGCAGCGTGCAGAGCGCGAGCAGGTTTACGCGGACGTCGTTGTATTTGAAAAACGTGCCCGGCGCGTGCCTCGGCCGGTTCGGATGATCGGCGGATGTCGCGCCCACGGGGCGGTCCGCCCAATCGGGCATGTCCCACAGCGTGCCCGACCAATCGCTCGTCTGGCGCAGCAAGTGATCCCAGGTGATCGGCGCGTTGTGCGCGGAACCGAAGAGTTGCTCGCGCTCCGCGGTCGGCAGCGCTTCGCCCACACGCGCGTCGAGATTTGGGATGAGCCCGCGCGACCACGCCAGGCCGGTGACGGTGGTGAGAAAAGTTTTCGCGACGCTGAATGTCATGTCGGTGCGCGCCGTGTCGCCCCACTCGGCCGCGACGTGGCCACGGTGAATCACAATGCCGTTGAGCGCCGCGCGCGGCTGCGTGGGACCGAGAATCTTGAAGAGCGGCTCGCGCTTGCCGAAGGTGTTTTTCAATTCCTCCGCGAGATCCTTGGCGCCCGGATTCTCGTTCGCCTGCGCAAACACGATGGCCTGCGAAAGCTTCGCGGCATCAAAACCGAGTTCACCGGGAGTTTTTTTCGCCCACTCGCCGCGCGGCGGAAAATAGTCGGCGGCGTGAAGGCGAACCGTGATCGCGGCGAAGAAGCACAGGTGCGCGTAAAAAAATCTGCGGCGAGTGACGGTTGGGTCTAACATGAGGAAAAGCATGCGCGAGCTCGCGACTCAGCGGCAAAGAGATTTACTCATTCACTCCACGCGCAGCGGGAAGCCACGTTTCTTCAGCGCGCGGTGCAGCGCGGCGACGTGGGCGTGGTCGCGGGTTTCCACGGTGCAGACGGCGTTGACGGCGAAGACATCCGTGCCGCTGAACGTCCGCTCGTGCACGATGTCTTGGATGCTCGCGCCGCAATCGGCAATCGCGCGCGTGAGTGCGGCGAGGCCGCCGGGGCGATCCGTGACCAGCGCGGTGAAGCGGGTGAGGCGGCCGTCGTGCACGAGGCCTTTCTGGATGACGCGGCTGAGCACGGAGGGATCGATGTTGCCGCCGCTGAGGATGAGGGCGACGCGCTGGCCGCGGAGCGCGGGGAGTTTTCCGGCCATGAGCGCGGCGAGCGGGACGGCGGCGGAGCCCTCGACGACGGTTTTTTCCAGTTCGAGCAGGCGCAGGATCGAGAGCGCGATCCATTCCTCGCCCACGCTTACGACTTGATCGACGCGGTCGCGCGCGAGGGCGAAGGAGGTCGGCCCCACCGTGAGCGGCGCGAGGCCGTCGGCGAGCGTGGCGCGGCGTTTGACGGTGACGGGCTTCCCGGCGCGGAGCGCGGCGGCGAAGTTTCCCGTGTGCGTGCTCTCGACGCCGATGACCTTGATTTTCGGGCGCAGCGCCTTCACTGCGACAGAGACGCCGGCGATGAGTCCGCCGCCACCGATCGGGCAGAGAATGGCGTCGAGGTCGGGAACTTGTTCTAGAATTTCGAGCGCAACGGTGCCCTGGCCGGCGATGATGTCGGGGGCATCGAAGCCGTGGATGTAGGTGAGGTGCTCGCGGGCGACGAGCGCATCGGCCTCGGCACGGGCGGCGGTGAAATCGGCCCCGCGCACGATCACACGCGCGCCGAGTTTGCGGCAGGTGGTGATCTTGATCAGCGGCGCGTAGTCGGGCATCACGACGGTGACGGGGATGCCGAGGAGCTGGCCGTGGTAGGCAAGGCCGAGCGCGTGGTTGCCGGCGCTGGCGGCGATGACGCCGCTTTTTTTCTGCGGGGCGGGAAGTTTCAACAACGCATTCCGCGCGCCGCGCTCCTTGAACGAGCCGGTGCGCTGGAGGTTGTCGAGTTTGCAGACGATGCGGCAGCCGGTGATTTCGCTGAGCGGAATCGAGTCGGGACACGGCGACTCGTAGATGCCGCCCGCGATGCGGCGCGCGGCGGCGCGGATATCGGACAGGGTAACGGGCATGACCCCGGCCTAGCGCACGGCGCGGACGCAGCGAAACAAAAACGTGTCCTGCTTTTTCGCCGCGGGTTCGGCCGAGGCCTTTTTTTCGATGTCGGCTTGCGGCAACGCACCGCCAGGTTTTTTCGCGGCTTCGTCAAAAGCGCGTCGCTGCGCCATGCCGATCTCAAGCAGATCTTTCACGAGCATCTTGGCTTCGACTTCTCGTTGGGCGTCGTTCAGCGGTGGCGTGGTGCCGGTTGAGTTTGCCGCTTCGCGCAAAGCGCGCCGGCGCGCGACTTCCGCGGCAATGTTATCGAGCCGCCGCTTTTCCTCCGCGCTGGTCGGGTGCAGCACGCCCACGGGTGCTGCCAATGCACCCATGATGGCCGGTCGCGCTTGGGCCCACTCGGCATCGTCGATTTTGCCATCCTGATTGCGATCAAAGCGGCGGAGTTGCACGGGATCGGCAGCCACGGCGGCGCGGAGGACGCGGCCCAAGCTGGCGCGTTCCTCTTCCAAGCCCGCGCCGGCTTCAGTCCCCTCCGCGGGGGCAGGAGGTGGCGCGTTGCCCTGCGCGCCGGAAACATGCAGACTCACGATCAGAAATAGCGTTGCGACAAGAGCGCGCGGGGATAGACCGGGGGTTTTCATGGAGCGAATGTTTGTAATTTCGAGGGGCAGGATGCCGGTGGCTTGGACTGCCGGGGCCAGGAGCTGTGACCGCCGTCGGAACTAGCCGCATGTATCAGGTCACTTTTTCCGCGCAAGCGATGCACGAGTTGAACCGGCTCGACAAGCTCGCGCAGCTCG
>JANXSC010000636.1 GCA_025352845.1 Opitutaceae bacterium | reverse complement strand
CGCTACGCTCAGAATGACAAACAAAAAACCCCGGCGCGGTGGCCGGGGTTCGATATTTTCCAGAAGGAACCTGAAGGCTTACTTGCCCTCGTCTTTCTTCTTCTTCTTTTCGGCCTTGGCCTTCGCGACGTCGGCGTCGAGGGCGGCCTGCTCGTCCGGGTCGAGTTTGCCGTTGCCGTTCTTGTCATACTTCTTGAGGTCGGCGGCATCCTTCTTGGTCTTCTTGGCGGCCTTATCGGTGTCGTCGGCCGCGCGCACGGCGGGAACGGTGAACGCGCACGCCACGGCGAACACGCTCAAAATCAGGGTAAGTTTGGAGGTAGATGTTTTCATTTCGGCGGCGAGAGTGCGGATCGGCGGGAGAAATGCCAGCCGGATCATAACAATGAAATGACCTGCGCCCGCACCGTCTCTAGCCGCTTGTAGGCCGCCAGTTCCACCGGCATCGTCTCAAGCGCACGCCGCACCCCCCGACCCGCCGGCGTCGCCGCCACGGCATCGAGCCGGTGGAGCGCAATGCGGATCCCAAACACGACCCCGCCCGACTCCGGGAGCGCCACCAGCGCCTGATGCTCGACGCGCAGCCACAGCCGATCGAGCGCTACGGGCAACGCGGGTGGCGGGATGGCGCGCGATGGGTGGAGGTTCAACTCATCGGTCGCCGCGAGGCCCCAGTTGTCGCGCAGGAAGGCGACGCCGGGTTTCAGTTTCGAGAGGAACTGATGAATCGGCGCGCCAAGCGCGGGATTCAGGCCAGGCACGACGCCGTGGATGAAGTCGAGCGTCTCGCCCATCTTTTCCTCGAGCGCCCAGCCGGTGGGAAAACACAGCACGCCGCCCCACAGGCGGAAGCGGCCGTCGGCATCGGGTGACAGCAAAACAAAATCTGGTTCCATCACACCGCCCATCCGTCGCATCGCGACGAGCGGGGGTTCGCGTTCGTCGCCCGAATGTCGGAGCACGCCGTCGCGCTCGATCAACGCACGAAACTCCCGCCACAGTGGCTCCCCCTCCGGTCGGAGCGCCGAATAGCGGTCCGGCTCGGCCGCGAGCCAACGCGCCCGCTCGGCGAGCACGCGGCCTGTCGCATCGCGCGGCGCAAAAAATTCCCGCGGCTCCACCCGCCGCAACGTGAGATGAAAGCGATGGTCGCCGTCGGGAAACAGCTCCGCGAGATCCGTCATGCGTGGCCTACGGCCGCACGACGAGCTGCGCGCGCTGCGCGCGTGTGAGCCGCCGCGAGGCAAACGCCGCGAGATCCGCGATCGTGACGGCGTCGATGTGCCCGTCGTAATTTTTCCAATCGTTGATTGGCTGCCCCTGCAGCGCATTTAGCCCGGCCTGCATCGCGCGGGCGGAATTCGTTTGCAGGCTCTGCCGTCGCGCGGCCTTCAACCGTGCCTTGCACCGCGTCAGCTCCACCGCCTCGATCGCACCGGCCTGCACGCGCGCAATCTCTGCGTCGATTTCGTCGAGCACCTCGCGCTCCTTGCCGGGTTGCGTGCCGGCCATGAAGTAAAACATGCCGGCATCCAGGCCGATGACCCGGCCCGAGCGCACGAAATATGCGAGGCCCTTCTCCTCGCGCACGCGCTCGAAGAGCCGCGACGCCATGCCGCTGAAAAGTTCGTCGGCCACTTCGCTCACGTAGAAATCCGGGCCATTCACGCGCGAGCCCGGAAACGCCTGCAACACGACGGCCTGCTCGCGCGGCTCCTTCTCGACAAAGTCGCCGATCGTCGCAGGCAGGGCCGAGGTCGAGTCGGCCTGCCAGTCGCGCGGCGCGCCGGTCGCCCGCGGAATCCGGGTGAGAAAGGCCTTCAGTTTTGGCCCCAATTTGCGCGCGTCGAAATCACCGGCGACCGCCAGAACCACGTTCGCGCCGACGCACAGCCGGCGGTGCAACGCCGCGAGGTCGGCCGCCGTGAGCGCCTTCACGCCGGTCTGCGTGCCGTGCGCATCGAAGGCGAGCGGATGCGTGCCAAAGAATTTTTCGCGCAGCCGCTTCCGCGCGAGCGTCACCACATCGTCGTCGTCCTGCTGGAGCGCGGCCACCTGAGCATCGCGCTCGAGGGCGAAGGTCGCGGCTTTGAACGCCGGCGTGAGCACCGCCTCCGCGAGCACCGCGATCGCGCGATCCGCATCGGGCGGCAGCACCTCCGCCGCGAGGCCCACGCTGTTGTTGCCCGAGAAGGGATAAAACGATCCACCGACTTCCTCGATGAATTGCGCGACCGCCGCCGCGCTGCGCTGGCGCGTGTCCTTCGTGAGCATCGTCGCGAGCAGAGCGGTCGAGCCGCGCTTCGCCGCGTCCTCAAACATCGGCCCGCCCTGCATGAGCAGGCGGAGGTGCAGGTTCGGCAGCCGGTGATCGGGTTGCAGCAGGAGACGCGCGCCATTGGGCAATTTCACTTCGGTGAAATCCGGCCGGCCGCCGTCCCGCGCTGCTGCCGCAGTGACCTTGGGCTCATCGGCCTTCGGGTTCAGCGATACGGCCGTGAGCCGCGACGGTTCGAGATATTTTTTCAACGCGGCTTTCACTCCCGCCGGCGACACCGCCGCCAGATTCGCGAAGAACGTCCGCCCATGATCGAGATCGCCGACCACGACTTCGGCCACGCCGAGGCGCGAGGCCTGACCGCTCATGGTTTTGCGGGAATTGATCTCGCCGACGACGAGCTGGCGAATCGCCTTCTTCAACTGCGCCGCGGAGAAACCCTTCGCCGCGCAGCGCGCGAGCGCCGCGAAAATCGCGCGCTCCGCCGCGGTGCGTTTGCCGGCGTCGCATGTGAAGGAAATGCAGAAAAGTCCGGTCGTGCCAGGATTCCACGCCGAGGCGTCGATGCTGTGCACGAGGCCGGTTTTTTCGCGGACCTCCTGCCAGAGCACGGAGCTGTCGCCGTTGCCCAGCACCATCGCAAGCAGGTCGAGCACCGCCGCATCCTCGTGCGCCAGGCCGGGAATCGGCCACGCCAGGATGGCGCGCGTCGTCTCGACTTCCTCGTGGCGGTGTTCGCGCCGGGGCGCGAGCTGCGCGGGCTCGTCGGGCACCAGCACGGGCGCGAGCCGCATGCGCGGGGCGGCGCCAAAATGTTTTTCGACCGCCGCGCGAATCGTCGCGGGTTCAACGTCACCCACAATCACCACGACGAGATTGTTCGGCACGTAGCGCGCGCGGTAGTAGCCGACGAGATCGTCGTGTGTCACCGCGGAAAACACATCGCGATGCCCGATGATCGGCTGACGATACGGATGTTCTCGAAACGAAGTGGCGAAGAGCGCATCCCAAAGCCGGTTGTCCGGATCGTCCTTCGTCATCGCGATCTCGCGGAGGATCACGTCCTTTTCCTTCGTCACTTCCTCCGCGGGTAGCGTGGAGTGCAGCACCGCATCCGCCAGCAGATCGATCGCGACCTCCGTGTGCTCGCTCGGGAGATCGATGTAGTAAACCGTGCGGTCGAAGGTCGTGTAGGCGTTAATATAGCCGCCGTGCGCCTGCACGGTCGCGCTGATCTCGCGGCCGGCGCGGCGGTCCGTGCCCTTGAAGAGCATGTGCTCGAGGTAGTGCGAGAGGCCCGCACCGAGGTGCGCGCCCTCGTGCAGGCTGCCGGTCTTGACCCACACCTGCACCGAGGCGAGCGCGGCCGAGGTATCGCGCTTGAGCAGCAGCGTGAGGCCATTCGGCAGCACGGTGCGCTCGACCGGCTCGCGCCAGAACGTTTCAAGGAGCCGCAGGTCGGCGTGGGCGGAGGAGGATTTGGGCATGGAAAGACAGAGTGGCGACGATTCGCCGGATCAAGACGCGGCGTGTCGCGCGCCACGCCCGCGCACTCAAGCGGTGCCAAACGCCTCCGCCGCGGAGGTGCCGCGCGGGCGTTTCGCCGGCTGAAACGGTTTCACGAACGCTTCCTCGAATTCGAAGATGTCCGCGAAATCCTCGCGGCGATCGGTCTCCGTTTTGGAAAACACGTTGTATTCGATCAAGTTGAAGACGATGTCGCCAAAATCCTGGCAGCGCTTGATGCCCCACGCATTCATCACGGTTTTCGTGAGCGGCCCGTATTGCTCGAGCGCGTAGATGCGCAGGCCCTCCAGCAGCTCGGGACCGCTGACGTGCCGCGAGCGCTCGGCCTTCACGCCCTCCTTCCGGCGCAGTTCCTTCACCGTATGGTCGAGCCCGAGCCGCACAAAATCGTAGGCCCGCCGATCGAAACGGGGGTCTTCCTTGTTGATGAGGGCGACGATCTCGCTGAAGTCCGGATTTTGCATGGGCGCGGGCGGGGAAGTTGGCACACGCCGCCGCATCGTGCAATCCCGCTCCTTCACGGCCGGGGTGTCAGCCCGTGACTATTCGCTCGCCGTTGCGCATCTCACCTCCACCATTCGCCATTTCCCCCTCAATGATCGCGTCCAATCAGACCAACGCTCCCCTCGCCGGCGCGGCCGGCCCCGAAACCAGAAACCCCGTCGAGCTCGCCACCGACCGCCTGCGCGCAGCCGGGCTTCGCGTGACGCAACCACGCCTCGCCATCCTCGCCGCGCTGGCCCGGCACGCCCAACCGACAAGCATCGAGCAACTGCATCATGATGTGGGCGCGGCCAAGTGCGACCTCGTGACGGTTTACCGCTGCATCGCGGCCTTCGAGGAAATCGGTTTGGTCCGCCGCGCGTTTTTTCACAACGGCACGACGCTCTACGAGATCAACCTCGGCACCCCGCCCCGCTACCACGTCGTGTGCAAGACCACGAATCGCGTCGACGAACTTGACGCCGAAACCGCCGAGGATCTGCGTCGCACGATTCAGGAAGTGCAGGAAAAGCTCCGCGCCAAAGGCTACGGCGAAGTCGGCCACATCGTGGAATTTTTTGGCGTCGCCCCGGCGGCGCTGTTGGAAAAAAACCCCGTCGCTCCCGCGCCCAAGGCGCACTGAGATTCGGCCCCGGCCAGCTCGTTTCCTTTCGCCGTTCAGTCCGACCACGTCCAGCGCGGGATGCTGCTCTTAACTGCCACCTCCCCTTTTCCCCATGCGCACTCCGATCACTCGCCGCACCGCTCTTCGCAATCTCGCCGGCGCCGCCGCCCTCGCCTCGATGACCCGCACGCGCGCGGCCGAACCATCGCCTAAGACCCCCGCCCCCATGCCCGCTCCCGCCGCGCCCATCCACCAGTCCGTCTGCAAATGGTGCTTCAAGGATATCCCGTTGGAAACGTTTGTGCCCGCCGCCAAGGACATGGGCCTCGAGTCCGTCGAGCTGCTCAACCCCGAGGATTTCCCCACGCTGAAAAAATTCGGCCTCCACTGCGCGATGGTCAGTTTTCCCACCGGCAAGACGGCGCAGGGCGTCACCGTCGGCGGTATTCCGAAGGCCTTCAACCGCGTCGAGCACCACGACACGCTCGTCGAGATTTACGAGAAGCGCATCGCCGAGACCGCAGCCGCCGGTTTTGAAAACCTGATTTGTTTCTCGGGCAACCGGGAAAAAATGGACGACCAGCAGGGTCTCGAAAATTGCGTCACCGGTCTCAAGCGTCTCATGGCGCGCGCGGAAAAGAGCGGCGTCACCCTCGTGATGGAGCTCCTTAATTCCAAGTTGAACCACAAGGACTACATGTGCGACCACACCGCTTGGGGCGTCGAACTCGTGAAGCGCGTCAGCTCCGAACGCTTCAAACTCCTCTACGACATCTACCACATGCAGATCATGGAGGGCGACGTGATCGCCACCATCAAGGCGAACCACGCCTACATCGCGCACTACCACACGGCGGGAAATCCGGGCCGCAACGAGTTCGAGCCGCAGGATCAACAGGAGCTCAACTACCCCGCCATCATGCGCGCGATCAAGGCGACCGGCTTCAAGGGCTTCGTCGGCCAGGAATTTCTCCCGAAGCGTGACGCCCTCACGTCGCTCCGTGCGGCGGTGAAGTTGTGCGCGGTCTGAGTGCGCGGCTGCGCCGCCTCTTCGGCACGCTCACGATCGATCTCACGCCGCTGCGCACGTCGCGGGATTACCGGCTGCTGTTCACCGGCCAGTTTGTCTCGGCGTTTGGCTCCGCGATCAGCTACGTTGTCCTACCGTGGCAAATGTATCGGCTCACGCACTCGACCCTGCAGGTCGGGTTGCTGGGGCTCGCGGAATTTTTCCCGATGCTGGTGCTCTCGCTGGCCGGCGGCGCGCTGGCCGACGCCGTCGATCGCCGAAAGCTGATTCTTGTGGCCGAGTGCGGTCTCGCCGCGTGCTGCGCGATGCTCACGGTCAATTCGCTCTTGCCGGAGCCGCGCGTATGGCTGCTCTTCGTGGGCGCGGCGTGGTTCGCCGGCTGCAACGCCCTCCACCGCCCCGCGCTCGAATCGCTGACACCGCGGCTCGTCGCGGCAGAACATCTGCCCGCCGTCGCCGCGCTGTCGAGTTTGCGAAGTCTCATGTTCGTCGTCGGCCCGGCGCTCGCCGGCTTGATCGCCGCGACTTTTGGCGCCGCATTGGGCTTCGCGCTCGATCTTGCGACCTACCTTGTCGCCATCGTCACGTTGCTGATGATCCGCTCCATCCCAGTGCCAGCCGAGGCCAAGCGTCCGGGCTTCGGCACCATCGCGGAAGGGCTGCGCTACGCGTGGCGGCGGCCGGAACTGCTCGGCACCTACCTGATCGACATCAACGCGATGTTCTTCGCGATGCCGATCGCGCTGTTTCCGGCGCTTGCGGAGAGTTTCGGGGGCGCGTCGGTCGGTCTTTTCTACGCCGTGCTCGCACTCGGGCCGTTGCTCATTTCGCTCACCTCGCGGTGGACCGCGCGCGTGAAACACCACGGCCGCGCCATCATCATCGCCGTCGTGATCTGGGGCCTCGCGATCGTCGGCTTTGGCACCGTCGGAAATCTCTGGCTGGCCCTCGCGTTTCTCCTCGTGGCCGGTGCGGCCGATGGCGTGAGCGGCATCTTTCGCATGACGATCTGGAATCAAACCATTCCCGATCGCCTGCGTGGGCGGATGGCGGGAATCGAAATGGTCAGCTATCTGAGCGGCCCGTATCTGGGGAGCGCGCAGGTCGGATTCAGTGCGAGTTTGCTCGGCCTGCGCACCGGCATCGCGTGCGGCGGCGCGGCGTGCGTCGTCGGTGCCGGCCTGCTCGCGCTCCTGCTGCCAGCGTTCTACCGCTACCAAGAACACGAGGGCCTCGCCCGCAAGCAGGCGGAAGAGTCGGCCGTTCAGGCGTCGTAACGATACCCCACGCCATGCACCGTCGCGATGGGCGACGGCATGCCGGGCGCCTCGATTTTTTTCCTGAGCTGTGCGACGTGCTGGTCGAGCGTGCGGGTCGTGCCGAAATAATCCACGCCCCACACGGCGTTGAGCAGCGCATCGCGCGTCAGCACTTCGCCGGGATGCGCGGCGAAAACTTCCGCGAGTTTCAGCTCACGTGCCGTGAGGGCCGTCGTCGCGCCCGTGACCGCCACGGAAAATTTCCGCCGATCGATCTTCGCCGCCCCGAATCGAAACTCCGGTGGGAGTTCCGGCGCGGCGACTGGCATCGCTTCGCGCCCGCGGCGCAGCAGCGCCTCCACGCGCGCGAGCAGTTCGCGCACGCCGAAGGGTTTCGTCACGTAGTCGTCCGCCCCGAGTTTCAGTCCCACCACCTTGTCGATCTCCTCGCCCTTCGCCGTGAGGAAGAGCACGGGCACGCGCGTGCCGCGGGCACGCAGCTCGCGACACACGTCGTAGCCGCTCGCCTTTGGCATCATCACATCGAGCACCACGAGATCGAATTTTTCTTGCGGAAAAAGCTTCAGCGCCTGCGCACCGTCGCTCGCGGCGGTGACGCCGTAGCCCTCGCTCTCCAGCGTGGCGACGAGACCGAGCCGGATGTTCGCGTCGTCTTCGGCGATGAGAATTTTTGCTTTCATCAATTTATTCCAGATAGAGAAACCGCTGATAAACGCTAATGGCCGCTAATGATTTTCGATCCTCTGATCATCAGCGTTGATGAGCGTCTATTAGCGGCTTTCTCCGATTTTCATGGCAGCTCCAAAATAAACTCCGCGCCCTTGCCCGCGCGCGGCACGTAGCGCAACTCGCCGCCGAGCCCGCGCGCGAGCTGCCGCGCGATGCTGAGACCGAGGCCCGCGCCGGTCTTTTCCGCGGTGAGCTTGTCGTCGACGCGGTGGAATTTCTCGAAAATCCGCTCGCGGTGCGCCACCGGCACGCCCGGCCCGCGGTCAGCGACGCGCACCACGGCGCCTCCACCCGCTCGCGGCGCGAGGGCGACCAATACTTCGCCGCCCTCGGCCGCGTATTTGCACGCGTTGTCTATCAGGTTGAGCACGATCTGGCCGAGCGCATCGCGGTCGGTGGTGATCACCACGGGCGTGGCGGGGAAATCGCGCCGGAGCACGAGGCCGGCTTCGGCGACGCGCGGCGCGTGCGTGTCGAGGAGCGCCGCCAATTCCGCCGCGAGGTCCACCGCTTCCGTCGCAAATTTCTTCTGACCCTGCTCCAGCCGGCTGAAATCGAGCGCGTTGTTCACCAGCCGCGCGAGCCGCTGCGTCTCGCGCCCGATGGTGCGCAGATAGTCGCCACCCTGCGCCGCGTCGCGCACCCGGCCCTGCTCCAGCAACTCGGCGTAGAGGCGGATGGTGGTGAGCGGCGTCTTGAACTCATGCGAGACGTTCGCGACGAACGAGGTCTTCTGCACCGCCTCCTCCTCGCTGCGCCGCGCCTGCCGCAGCAGCAGCGACCCTCCCGCGACAATCGCGGCGACGAAAATCGCCACGAGCAGGGAGCCCGCCAAAAAGAAACCGCCGCCCGCACCACTCGACGCCGCGCCCTCGCGCACGAAGCCCACCACTTCCCATCCCGGCAGCACACTCGCGGAAATTGGGATCGTGACGCTGGGCCTGACGGCAACCTTGTCGCCACTTGAGCTCGCGAAGAAGCCCGCATCGCGCGCGTAGGTTTTGCTCTGCACGGTCGCGCCGCCGGAGTCGCGCACGGCCAACGCATCGGCGAGTTCGCCTTCGCGTGGCAGCAATCCGCCCAGTCGAGACGAGATCGTTTCGAGATTCACCTCAACTCCGATCACGCCACCAAACGCCGCCTGCCGCCAGCCGACGAGGTGCAGACCGCTGCCGTCGCGCCACGGGGTCCATCCAGTTTTCTCGGGCAGTTGTGGCGCGGGCAATTCGGCCTTCGCCATGCCGGCTGGAGCGTCAGCGAGGATTTTTGGCCGCGTCCCCTCGGCGCTCGCCGCCTGCCCTGGAGCGCCAGCAAGCAAATTTGAGTTGCGATTTAGCTGCTGAATTTCGCTCCGCAGCGAGTTCGCCTGACTGACGTTCCACGTTACGTCGCCGCGCTTGCGCAGGTCTTCGTCGGATTCTTTCAACGTGCCCACGTTGCCGCGCCACGGTGGCCTCGCCAGCCAGCCACCGAGCCAGACGTTCGCTTTCGCACCCACGCTGCCGGCCGCGGGCCGCAGCACGCGCTCGCTGGCGGCGAGCCGAAACGTCGCGCGCACGAGTGGATTCGTCCGTTCCCACTCGTCAAGAAACGCATCGGCATTCGCCGCCGGCACGTCGTTGAGCGTCGTCATGAGCCCGGACTCCGCTTCGCCGACGAGCAGTTCGACATTCTCCGCGATGAGCCGCGCCCGCGCCTCGATGGCCGCGAAGCGCGCCTGATTTGAAATCCGCGCCTGCTCGTCGAGCCGCACCTGCTCGCGGCGCAACAGCACGATGGCGCCGAAACCCACAACGAGCGCCGGCACGAGCAGGAGCAGCCAGTAGCGAAAAATGCGACGCGAGGTGGGCGACACGGCGGACACGGTAGGGCAAACGAGGCGATTGAAAAGGCGCGAAACACCTCGCCCACCATGACGCTCAGCGCGAGCTGGAGCTTTGTTGGTTGCGCGTGGCGGCGCTCTCGGCGCGGAAGATCTTCCGCGCAGTGTTGTCGAGGCCGTCTTTCTCCACTTGGTCCGCCATCGCTCGGGCCGGAGCGGCGGCCTGCTCGAGGGCGCGGTTTTGATAAAGAATTCCCATCGCGCGCAACTCAGACGCGCGCTCGCGCATCACCGTCGCGGCCTCGTCACGCCGTCCGGCATCGACCAATGCCACCGCTTCGTCTTTGGCAACGGCGAGTCTGTTGGCCGCCCAGTCCGCCTGCACCTTGTGATCCGCAGAACCGATCACGGCGGCGCGGCTCCCGCTGAACTGCACGTTGCGCTTCGCCGTGAGAGTCGCGGTGCGCTGATTAAACGCGTCCTCATAGCTCACACGCGCGCTGGCGATTTCGATTTCGACGCCGGAACGCGAGGGCGACACCTCGACCTCGCCGAGCGCGAATTTTTCCTGCCCACCGTAGAGCTGGTTGAGCGTCAGCTCCGCGCGCTGGCCGCGGATCGTGCCGTCGCGGCCGACGAAGTTCAGCGGCCTCACGCCCACGGGAAAATCGATTTCGATCACCACGCGGCGCGCGACGACGTTCAGCACGTCACCTAGCTCCGCCGCGAAGATGCGCGGCAGGTCGCCGCTGTTTTCCACGAAGTAGGTGTTGCCGTCGCTGCGCTGCGCGAGGCGCGTCATCAGGTCCTCGTTGAAGCCGAGTCCGAGGCCGATGGTCGTGACCGAGATTCCTTCCTGCATCAGCGACGCACCGAGCCGGCCGAGCGCGTCGGGCGAACTTGGCCCGACGTTCGCCAGTCCGTCAGAGAGCAGGATCACGCGATTCACGAAGCGCCGGTCTTCCATGTTGCGCCGCACCTCGGCCGCGCCGCGCGTCACGCCGCCGTGCAGAGCGGTGTTGCCGCCGACTTCGATGCCGCGGATCGCCTGCTCGAGGTGGCCGCCGTTGCCGACGCGCTGGGCCGGCACGAGGACCTGGACGTTGGTATCGTAAACCACCAGCGCCGCGATGTCGTCCGGCGCGAGCCGGCGCACACCCTCGAGCGCCGCCTCCTTCGCCTTCGCGATTCGGTCGCCCGCCATCGAGCCCGAGCGGTCGATCACGATCGCGAGATTGACGGGCGGGCGCAGCTCGTGACGCGGGAGGCACACGCAATCGAGGCCGATTTTCACAATGGCCCTTTCCATGGTGTCCGCCGACAACACCGTGCGGTCGACATCGACGCGGAGGCGGACCGGATCCGCAGTTTCGATGGCGGGACTCCGGGCCGAGAGGGCGAGCGACATCGCGCCAATGAGCGCGACCGCGAAGAGGAATATATTTTTATGTTTCATGGTGAATCCTTGGTTTTGACCCAAGGAGTGAACCACAAAACACCGCCGCAGTTGTCAGCGCGCGGTCAGCCAATTGTCAGGGATTTGTCATGCGCCCGTAGCGCGGAACTTCAGCCGGCGCTTGAATACTCAAAGTCTTCGCAACGCGGCTGAAGCACCGCGCTGCGCCACACCAGTCCCGGCCGGATCAACTTACTTCTTCGGAAAATTCGGGTCCGCCTTCACCTCGAGGATTTGCTTCGTGTGCCGCTCGCTGTGCGCGGAGATGAAGAGCACCCACTGATAGGCATCGAACACTTTGCCCAGTGGGCTCTCGATCGCGTGGTCGCGCAGGTCTTTCGTGTCCTTCAGAAACGCGAGGGTCGTGGCGCGGCTTTCTTTGAAGTGTTTCACGCTCCCCGCAAGGGAACCGAAGCGGTTGGTCGGGGCGAGCGGTTCGGGCGCCTGAATCTTATTCGTGCGGTCGGCGATCGCGGTCGTCACGAAATCATCGATCTCCTTCAGTTCGGCGGGCACGGCGCGGGCGGGTGCCTTCATCACTTGGGTTTGAATCATGCCGAACAGAAAATCCTCCGCTGCGGCGATGTGCTCGGCGACCTCGGCCACCGACCAACGCGTGGGGCCGGACTTGAAATTCACCTGCGCCTCCGAGAGTTTTTCGGTCGAGGCGATGAACGCCGCGCTGGTTTTCCTGAGGTGATCGGTGGCGCGCTTGAGTTCATCGGCGCTGAGGGCCGTGGCACTGAACGCGGGAGCGACGAGCGTCGCGAGACTGAGGGCGAGGAGGAGACGTTTCATGGGGATGGAGTTTTCCCAAACGAGGAGTGATTAACGGAGCGGTCTGAGCGATACCCAACACCGCGACCGGCGCAAGCGGGCACCTCACGCACGGCTTTTGCTCGCCTCGTCCGCGCCGCCGCGCCTGCATTTCGCCCTCGTGCAAAAAACCACGCTTCTCCTCTGGGATATCGACGGCACGCTCCTTGCCTCCGGCGGTGCCGGGATGCTCGCGCTGCAAACCGGCCTGCGCAGCGCGCTCGGCATCGACGGCTCGCTGGCCGACATCGATTTCGCCGGCCGCACCGACCGCTGGATCGTGCGGCGCATCTTTGAAAAATTCGCGGTGTCGCACACCGAGGAAAATTTCCACCGCCTCATCGCCGGCTACCTCGCCGCCCTGCCCGCCGCGCTGCAAAATCCGCACGCCCGCGTGCTCCCCGGCGCGCGCGCGCTGCTCGCCGCCGCCGCCGCGCGCGCGGATGTCGCGCAAGGTCTCCTCACGGGCAACCTCGAGCGCGGCGCGCGCGTGAAACTCGGCCACCACGGGCTGTGGGATTATTTTCCGTTTGGCGGTTTTGCCGACGATGCCGAGCTCCGCAACGACATCAGCCCGCACGCGCTCCGCCGGGCGCAGGAGCACACGCGCGCCACCTTCGCGCCCACGCGCGTCTGGGTAATTGGTGACACGCCGCACGATATCGCCTGCGCCCGCGTGATCGGCGCGCGGGCAATCGCCGTGGCCACCGGCAGCCATTCGCGCGAACAACTCGCCGCCCACGCCCCCGACGCCGTGCTCGCCAATCTTGCCGACGCCGACGCATTCTGGAAACTGATCGCCTGACGCCGACGCTTTCCTCTCATCTCTCATCTTCCATGCCGCAATCTTTCACCATCGCCATCGGCTCCGATCACGCCGGCTTCGCTTACAAGGAAGCCATCAAAGCCATGCTGCTCACTCACGGCCATACCGTGCGTGACTTCGGCACCTACTCGGATGCGAGCTGCGATTATCCTGATTTTATCCGCCCGACGGCTGAGGCCGTCGCACGCGGCGAGTTTCAACGCGGGATCGTGCTCGGCGGCTCGGGCAACGGCGAAGCCATCGTGGCCAATCGCATCCGCGGGGTCCGCTGCGGGCTTTGTTGGAACGAGCAAGTCGCCATCTGGAACCGCTCCCACAACGACGGCAACGTGCTCTCCCTCGGGCAACGCACCGTGACGGAAGCCGAGGCACTCACCATCGTGCGCACGTGGCTCGCGACGGAGTTTGAAGGCGGCCGCCACCTCGCACGAATCAGGAAGATCGACGGGATGTGATCGCCGCGCCAATTTGCCGCGCCGCCCGATAGGCGAACGGCCCCCATTGCAGGAGCGTGTTCAGTATTTTCAGGCGGGGAAAACGCGCGGACACCATCAGGATGCCCATGGGCACCACCGCAGACGACGAGTTCGCGGTGATCCTCAGCACAAATGCCACCGCACGCTCAAGCCAAGCGAAGGGCTGCGCCAGGCGCGCGACCGCGGTGGCGTTCTG
>JANXSC010000571.1 GCA_025352845.1 Opitutaceae bacterium | reverse complement strand
GGCGACCTCAACATCCTCCTGGATTGCGGCCTGCACCCGAAAAAGGTCGGGCGCGCCGCCACCCCGGATTTGAAGCCGCTGCGCGGCGTCGCGCTCGATCTCATCATCATCACGCACTGCCACCTCGACCACATCGGCAGCCTGCCCGTGGTGATGCGTGAGCATCCGAACACTCCGGTGATCATGACGGTGTCGAGCCGGATGCTCATCGAGCGGATGCTGCACAACTCCGCCAACGTGATGCTGCGGCAGAAGGAAGAGGACAACATCCCCGACTACCCGCTCTTCACCCACGACGAAGTCGATCGCTGCGGCAAACGGATCTCCGGCCTGCCCTTCGGCAATGCGAAACATTTCCGCGGCGCGAAGGACGACATCGAGATTATTTTCCATCCCGCCGGCCACGTGGTCGGCGCGGCTGCGGTCGAAATCCGCCACAAGGGCCGAAACCTATTCTTCACCGGCGACGTGCTGTTCGAGAACCAGCGCACGCTGCCCGGCGCGAAATTCCCCTCCGGCCACTTCGACACCCTGGTAACGGAGACCACCCGCGGTTCGACTGAACGCGCGCACGGCAAGGAGCGTGTCAACGAAGTGGCCCGCCTCGTCGCCTCCATCAACGAAACGATTCAGCGCGGCGGATCGTTTTTGCTGCCGGTCTTCGCGCTCGGCCGGATGCAGGAAGTGTTTTCGATCCTCCACGATGCCCGGAAATTTGGCCGCCTCGTCGAGTGCCCGATCTACACCGGCGGCCTCGGCATCGACCTCGCGGACTACTTCGACGAGATCGCGCGCAAGACGAAGCACGTGCAGTTCAGCCGCTCGATTCTCAAGGATCTCAAGGTCAAGCCCACACCGCGCAAAATTCCTGCCGGCGAAGATCCCCAGCAAAACGCGATCTACATCGTGAGCTCGGGCATGATGGTCGAGCGCACGCCGAGCTACGCCTTCGCGTCCGGCCTCGTCGGCCACGCGCGCAACACGATCGGCTTCGTCGGCTACTGCGATCCCGACACGCCCGGTGGCCAGCTGCTCGCAGCCAAATCCGGCGATGAATTTCTGTTCAAGACCGCCAACGTGAAAGCCAGGGTGCGCGCGCGCATCGACCGCTTCGAACTCAGCGGCCACGCCGACCGCGAGGAGCTCGCGGAGTTCGCAATCCAAACTGGAGCCCGCTGCGTCGTCCTCACCCACGGCGATCCGCCGGCGCGGGCATGGTTCAATGAGAAACTGTCGGCCGCCATGCCGAACACGCGCATCCTCGATCCGGTGCCGTTGAAGACCTATCAGGTTTGATTCGGCGATGGAGGGCTGCGGCATGGCGCGGGAGGAAGAAATCCTCAAACTTCGACGCACGATCCGGATCTGCCTCGGCGTATTTATCGTGGCTTGGTGCTGAGCGGCGTGACGGCATTTCCTTTGCTCACTGAGCTTCAGTTGTTCTGCGCGTGGTTCGGTTTACCGCCCGATGCCGCGGCCGCGAACTACACCGGGCTTTCGCACTGGCTCTTGCGCGTGCGCGAAGGTCTCGCAACCACCTACGCGCGCTACCCTTTCATCGCCTACGGCACCGACTGGCTCGCCTTCGGCCACCTCGTGATCGCGTTGTTCTTCGTCGCGCCCTTTCGCGAGCCCGGCGCGCACCGGAGCGTGATTCGCGTCGGTATGCTGGCGTGCGTGCTCGTCGTGCCACTCGCGCTGATCTGCGGGGCCATTCGTGGAATCCCGTTCTACTGGCGGCTGATCGACTGCACTTTCGGCGTGCTGGGAATCGTGCCGCTCGGGATCGCGCAGCGGTGCGGCCAGAAATTGCGCGGCCTCACTTCGCCATGAGTTCCCGCAGCCGTGCACAAATGGCCGGGCTGCCGGCGATGTAGAGGATTTTCTTCATCTTCAAATCGAACACGCGCATCGGCAGTTGCTCACCGTTGAGGAAATGCACCTCGCCCCCGGCCGCGCGCACGAGCGGGATCGCCGCCGCGAGATCCCAAATCTTCACGTTGAAATCGACGCACCCGTCCAGCAAGCCGGCGGCGACGTAAGCCAGATGGAGCGTGGCGCTGCCGAGGCCGCGGATCTTGAAGTTGGCCAGCAACCCGCTCGCGACGGGCATGAGCGCGCGGTCGAAGGGACTGTGAAAACCCAGCAGCGTCTCGCGCGAGTGCGGTGCGGTGCTCACGCGCGCCGCGCGCTCTCCGTCCCACACGCCGAAACCCGGGCCGCCATGCAGCAGCGTCCGCCGGCTGAGGTCGTAAACCACGCCGTAGATCGGTTCGCCCTGCTCGCAGAGCGCGAGCGCAATGGCGCAGTGGACAAGGCCGAGGGCGAAGTTATTTGTCCCATCGATTGGATCGAGGACCCACGAGAATCGCGCGGTGACTGGAATCGGTGCGCCACTTTCGGCGAGCTCTTCGCTGAAATATTGATCGCCCGGAAACTGCGCCGCCAGTTCCCGGAAAATCCCCTCCGAGATCGCGACATCGACAGCGGTGACGCGCGAGCCATCGGATTTCCATTTGCTCTCGGCGCGGCCAAACTCGCGGTGGAGCAATTCGGTCTGCGCCAGCACGGCACGTTTGGCCGCAGCGATGCGGGCGTTCAGTTCAGGAGATGACATGGACAATATTTTCCGTTCGCTCGCATGCGTCACTCGTAATCATAGAGCTTGGGGTCGCGGCGCGGCGCGGTGGTGCGGGCCTTGAAGCGGTGGCGCGGCTCGCGCGGATCTTTCGGGCCCTTCAGCGGGGGCATACCGGGATCGAGCCCCATGCCGCCGCCCTCGGGATCGCCGGAGGACTCAGCACCGTCGATCGGCCCAAGCTGTTCCTCGAGGGAATCGGGGTCGGTGCCTTCCTCAAGTTTGCGCACGACCTCCTCGAGTTTGCCGTCCATCTTTTCGCCCGAGAGGTCCGACATCTTGCGCATCATGCGCCCCATCGCCTTCGGATCGTTCTCATCCATGCTGTCGAATTCTTTCTCCATCGCGGCCATGGTCGCGTCGTTTTTCGGGTCATCGAGCGGATCGAGCGATTCCGAGCCACCCGACGGAGCGGGCGGCGGCTCGCTGCTGGGTCCGCCGCTAGTGATGGCGAAGGCCGAGACGATTTTTTTCAGCCGAAACTTGGGCTGGTCGGGGCAACGTGGCGTGGTCGCGGCCTGGGCAATCGTCTTCGCGTAGAATTGATAGATCGTGTGGTTGTCCGCACAGTAATACTCGTAGATCGGCATGGTCAGAGTGAGTGTTTAGGAATCTCCGCGGCGCTTGGCAAGCTGGTGACCGTGTTGGACGACGGCGTCGCGGCCCGCGTTGTTCAGCCGGTCGAGCACGCCGGCGAGGCGGCGGCGTTTCTCGTCGCGCTCGGCAAACATCTCCAACTGGCCGGCGCTTTCCTCGACCGAGGAGAATCGCACCGACACCAGCCGAAGCGGCCGCTTCTTCCGCCAAGCCGCACGCAGCAGCGGATCAACCAGCGGGTAGAATGGAGCCTCGAGATCGGTCGCCGCGGCGAGACTGCGACCGTGCGCCTCCTGGGTAAAATCGGGATAGCGCACTTTCACGGTCATCGTGCGCACGTGCTTTCCATCGGCGCGGATTTTCGGCAGCAACTCGTCGATCATGCGTTTCACGATCCGCTCGATCTCGGCGAACTCGGCGATGTCGCGCCCGAAGGTCTCCTGTTGCGAGTAACTCTTGGCATCATCGTGCTCGGTCTCGACCGGGCGATCGTCCTCGCCGCGCGCGGTGGCGAGCATCTCACGCCAACCCGAACCGAACGCGGCTTCCAGCCTGCCCTCACCAACCCGGAGCACATCGCCGATCACTTTCAGCCCGTGGGTCGCGGCGAGCGTCGCTTCGGTTTTCGCGCCGATGCCGGGTAATTTCCCGAGCGGCAGCGGCGCGAGGAACGACTGCTCCGCGCCGGGCGCGACGACGACGAAACCGCGTGGCTTGCGCAGCTTGGAGGCGATCTGCGAAACGAGTTTGTTGGTGGCGAGACCGAAGGAGACCGGCACCTGCAGCTCGGCCCACAGCTGCGTCTGAAGTTTCCGCACCCGTGCCTCGATTTCCGAGGCGGTCGCAAAGCCGCACGGCCCCAAGTCAAGGTAGCCCTCGTCGATCGAGTTGCGCTGCACGTGCGGCGTCAGCGTCTCGCAGAGATCAAACATCTGCCGCGACACCCTGGAGTAGAGCCCGCTCGTGTGCGGCAGCATAATCAGGTCGGGGCAGACTCGCAGAGCGCGCTGCGTGGGCATCGGCGTGTAAACGCCACAGGCGCGGGCCTCGTAGCTCGCCGAGGAAATAATGCCGCGCTCGCGGCCACCCACCGCGCACTTGGTGCCGCGCAGCTCGGGCCGGAGCGCGAGTTCGCACGACACGAAAAACGCATCGGCGTCGAGGTGGACGACCGTCGGCAAAGCCGGGGTCGTGACGATGGTGGGAAGCGGGCGCGTCACGGCCCGGCAAGCGGAAGGCAAATCGGCCATCCGGTCAACGGACCGCGCTTCGATTCACGAACGTTCAAAAATAAGTGCATCGTAATTTTCGCCCGGGTGCCGTTTTGTCTGGCCAGCCCTGCGCCGGTCGCTTGGGTCGGTTCACTTTAGTTTATCCACCCCACCCACCCCGTCCGGTCCTTCATGATATTGGTCGCGATTTTTTCCGTCATCGTGCTGCTGATGTGCTGGCTTTGCTATAACGGCGACTGCCACCATTGATCGTCGAACTTCGGCGTTGCCCGATCTCTTTCGGTTCTCAATCTCGCGGGCATGGGACGTCAATGGCTCCACGCAAAACGCGCGATCGTTAACCTGAAAAAAGGTCAGACGGTCGGAAAACTCGTCAAGGAAATGACGGTCGCCGCCAAGCTCGGCGGTGGTGACCTCGAGGCCAACGCCCGGCTGCATGCCGCCGTGGAAAAAGCCAAGAAAGCCAGCGTGACGCGCGACGTGATCCTGCGCGCGATTGCCAAGGGTGCGGGCACCGGCGGCGAGGGCGTTAATCTCGAACACGTCGTTTACGAGGGCTACGCGCCGCACAAGGTGCCTGTGATCATCGAGGTGATGACCGATAACCACAACCGCAGCTCCAGCGATCTGCGCGTGCTGTTCAAGAAGGGCCACCTCGGCGGCGCGGGCAGCAACAAGTTTCTCTTCGACCACCCCGGCATCGTCGAAGCCCATCACCCCGACCCGGCCACGGACCTTGAGGCCGCGGGCATCGAGGCCGGTGCGAACGAATTCGAGCCGCTCACCCACGCGCAAAACGACGACATCCCCGAGGGCCACGCTGGCGCGCGCTTCCTCACCGACCGCACTGCGGTGCATGCGGTCGCAACCTGGCTGAAACAAAACGGCTGGTCGGTGACGACCGCGGAGTTGGGCTATGTCGCCAAGACGTTTGTCGAACTGGACGAAACCGCGCGCGCCGAGGTCGGCGAATTCCTGCAGGAGATTGAGGACAACGACGACGTGCAGCGGGTCTGGGCCGCGGTGAAGTGAGGGAGTATTACAGACAGACCGAGGAACTCAATTAGGCGACGACTTGAGATTCTCCAGGTGGCGCCCGGTGCCACAGCCAGTTTTCGATTCATTTTTCACACATGACCACTTCCTGCTACCCGGCGTGCTCCGCTAAAGCATGAAGGTCTCCAATCGATGACGTGGGACTCACGCAAGGAGGACAACGAAAAGCGTCGCTTCGTTGAGGAGGGCTTGAACAAACGGCCACCCGTTCTGGCGACGGCTGTCTTTTTTCTCGCGATGTGGCTCAGCGGTTGGGCCTGCAGCGCGCTCCTTTTGGCCCAAGGGATGCACTCCATCCCTGCGCGCTATACCATCAGCACCGTCGTTTCCTATGGGGTTTTCATTTGGTCAGTCGGTATCTGGTGCCGACATGCGTCCAGACCCCGCAAAGCCAGCAGCGGCACGGGCTGGGACCTCGGTGGGTTCGACACAGCGGGAGATGGCGAAGGGTGCTTGATTGTGATCGCCGTCCTCGCGATCGCACTGCTGCTCAGTGGAATTTTCTGGTGGGTGGGTGGCTACGCGATGCTGTTCGAGGTGTCTTTCGAGGCCGCGTTTGCCGGCACCATCGTTTACCGGACCAACAAGCCCCATATGCTAGCCCAAGTTCGTCAGTTCGGGCGGCGCGCGGAAAAAGTTTCAGAGGAGAGGCGGCAGGGGCGACGTTGCGCTTACGGGGGAGCCGCGTGCGCCAAGGCAATGTAGTGCCGAACACCCCCTTGTTGGGCGTGGCGGATTGCGCGATAATGCCGGCATGTTCCTGCGGCGGAAAAACAAAAAGGCGCGCGGCGTCGGTTACAGCTACTGGCATCTGTGCGAGACGGTGCGCACCGCGCGGGGGCCGCGCCAGCGGGTCGTGGCTTCGCTCGGCAAACTGGACGCAGCGGAGGTCGCGGGACTGCGCGGCGGGTGGGACGATTTGACCGCGCTGCTCCGCGGCGAAGCGCCGGCGCGCTCGCCCGCCGCGCGGACCGCCGAGTTGCCCGGACTGGAGTCGGCTCCGCCGTCGGGAGAGGCGACTCCGTCCGCGCCGACGCCCCAGCCGACGCCGGCCGGGCAGTGGGAACGCGCCGACGTCAGCGGGCTGCGCGTCGAGCGCACGCGCGATTTCGGCGAGAGCTACCTCGGCCTCGCGCTCTGGCACCGGCTCAAGCTCGACGAGTTGCTCGAGGCGCTCTTGCCCGTCGGCCGCGAGGCGGTCGCCTGGTCGCACGTGGCGGCGCTGCTCACCGTCGCGCGTTTCTGCGCGCAACGCTCGGAACTGGGCGTGGCCGGGCATTGGTATGACACCACGGCCCTCGACGATCTGCTCGGCGTTGACACGGGCTTGGTCAACGACGCGCGGCTCTACCGCGCCCTCGACCAACTCGGCGCCCACAAGGACGCGCTGTGTGCGCACCTGATGACACGTTACCGCGAGTGGTTCGGCGTGCGCTTCGAGTTTCTGCTCTACGATGTGACGAGCACTTACTTCGAAGGCCAGGCGGAGGGCAACCCGCAGGCCCAGCGCGGCTACTCGCGCGACCAGCGCAGCGGCAATAAACAGGTCTGCATCGGGCTGGTCTGCACGCCGGAGGGCCTGCCGCTGTCCTTCGAGACCTTTGCGGGCAACCGCGCCGATGTCACCACGGTCGAGGAGATCGTCGCGGCCATGGAAACAAAATACGGCGTCGCCGAGCGTATCTGGGTCATGGATCGCGGCATGGTCAGCGAGGCGAACATCGCGTTTTTGCGGGAGCGCAAGGCGCGCTACCTCGTCGGCACGCCGAAGAGCTGGCTGCGCCATCACGAAGCGAAGCTGTTGGAAAAGTCCGACTGGCAGGAGGCGCAGGCGGGACTGGAAGTGCGCTTTGTCGCGCACGAGGGCGGACCGCCGGGCGAAAAATATATCCTGTGCCGCAGCGCCGCGCGCGCGCAAAAAGAACGCGCGATGCTCCAGCGTCAGAGCGAGGGCCTGACGGCGGCGCTCGGGAAGATCGCGGCGTGGCTGCGCCGCACGCCGCAATCCGATCAGGAAGCGGTGGGCCGGCGGATCGGCCGGGCGTTGGGCAAGTTTCCCGCCGCCGCAGCGATTATCCAGGCCTCCGTCCAACGCGATGCGAGCGGCTGCGCCGTCGAGCTCCAGATCGCGAGCACCGTGGACGCGGGCCAAAAAGCGCACCGCCAGAAAGGCGCGTATCTGCTCCGCACCAACTGTGAGGAAACCGATCCGGCGCAATTATGGCGCTGGTATATCCAGCTCACGCAGGCCGAGGCGGCGTTTCGCACCGCCAAAAGCGATCTGGGCCTGCGGCCGGTGTTTCACCACAAGCAGGACCGGGTCCAGGCGCACCTGCTCGTGTGTTTTCTCGCGCTGGCGATGTGGCGCTCGCTCGAACAATGGATGCGCGCCAAGGGCCTGGGCACCTGCGCGCGGCAACTCGTCCGACAGCTCGCCGGCGTCAAAAGTGTCGACGTGCTCCTGCCGGTCCTGCGCAGCGGTGCGCGCACCGAGCTGCGTCTGCGCGTCGTTGCCACGCCGGAGCCCGCGACCGCCCAACTGCTCGCTCACCTCGGCCTGTGCCTGCCCAAAGGCCCGCGCCTGATCGCGAATGTAGTGCCGAAAATCACCGCAGAAGCCGCGCAAACGTTTGCACCGCAACAACCGCGTTCCGCGAACTGACGAACTCGGGCTAACCCCATCTGGACTGCGCCCTCCCCGAATCCCATGCCTTCTCCAACCGTGCTCGTGCTGAACGACGACCGCTGCGTCGCCGACTCAATTTGCCGGGGAGTCCGTGAAGTGTGGCCCCACGCCACGATCATGACCGAACGCAGCGTGAATGGCGCAAGGCAACAACTGGGTCTGCATGGCACCGATTGGCTGATTACCGGGTTGGATCTACCGGAAGAAGATTCCTACGGCCTAATTCGGCATGCCGGATGGCTCGGAAAAACCAAGCCGGTCATATTTGTTTATACCAACCGCCGAAATCCCCGGACTCTCGCCTGGCTGGCAGAACTGCCGATTCACGGCGCATTTGATTCGTCGGAGGAGGCTCTCGCAAATTTTCCCGCGGCGTTACGGG
>JANXSC010000552.1 GCA_025352845.1 Opitutaceae bacterium | reverse complement strand
TCGACGGCGCGGACCTTGGCAGGGCCGAAGGCGAGCAGCAGGCAGCGGCGCGAATCCAGAATCGTGCCCACGCCCATCGTGATCGCGTGCTTGGGCATCGCTTCGAGCGAACCGAAGACTTCGCTGTTATCCTTCAGCGTCTGTTCGGAAAGAATCTTGATCCATGTGCGCGAACGCAGCGAGCCCGTGGGCTCGTTGAAACCGATGTGGCCGTTGCGGCCGAGGCCGAGCAGCTGGATGTCGATGCCGCCGGCGGCGACGATGCGATCCTCGTAGGAGCGGCACTCGGCGTGAAGATTGGCGGCGGTGCCGTTGGGCACATGGGTGCGGGCGACGTCGATATTGATATGCCGGAAAAGATTTTCCTGCATGAAATACCGGTAGGACTGCTCGTGGCTCCCGGGCAGCCCGACGTATTCGTCGAGGTTGAAGGTCGTGACGCGGCTGAAATCGAGACCCTCGTTCCGGTGCAGGCGGATGAGTTCCTGATAGAGCCGCAGTGGTGTGCGACCGGTGGCGAGGCCAAGCACGGCGTGCGGTTTTTCGCGAACGACGCTGGCGATGATTTTGGCACCGAGCATGCAACCGATCTCGGCAGAATCGCGGATGAGAACTTCCATGGGGGAGGACGAACAAACAGCGCGTGGATCGCGCGGGCGTCAACGTTTCAACTTTTCCGTCGGGCAGGCGCAGCCGCCGCCGCAGCCGGGTTTCTTCTTTTTCGCGAGCGCGCGCCACACGAGCCAGCCCGCGGCGAGCGCGACGAGGGCGAGGGCGGCGATGGTTTGAAGTTGAGGCGACATTTCAGAAACCGAGCGTGCGGCCGGATTGATAGACAATGAACGAGAGAATCCACGCGGTGCCAGTCATGTAGAGCGTTTGGAAGATCGGCCACTTCCACCCGTTGGTTTCACGTTTCACGACGGCGATGGTGCTCATGCACTGCATCGCGAAGACGTAGAAAATCATCAGCGTGAAACAGACGAGCGGCGTGAAGAGCGGGCGGCCGTCGGGCCACTTCGCGGCGAGCATGGCGTCGCGTAGCGGCGTGGTGTCGTCGGCTTTCGACTCGGCGTTGAAGACGACACCCATCGTCGAAACAAAAACTTCGCGCGCGGCAAACGAGCCGATGAGGCCGATGCCGATCTGCCAGTCGAAGCCGAGCGGCGCGATGGCGGGTTCGAGCGCGCGGCCAGCGCGGCCCGCGAAACTCTGGGCGAGCTGCTGCGTGGGCGTCGCGCCCGCGGGCGCCTTGGGATACGCGGTGAAAAACCACAGCACGATGCTGATGCCGAGAATCAGGGTGCCGGCGCGGCGGAGAAAAAGCCACGCGCGCTCAAGCATGTGCTGCGCGACATCCTTGAGCGCAGGCCGGCGGTAGGGCGGCAACTCCATGATCATCATCGGCGGCGCGCCCTTGAGGAGCGTGCGCTTGAAGAGCCACGCAAACCCGAACGCGCCAAACGTGCCGAGCGCATACATGAAAACCATGATGCCGACCTTCGTGAGTAGCGGCACCCGATCGCCGGGCACGAGCGCGGCGATCATCAGCAGGTAAACGGGCAGCCGCGCCGAGCAGCTCATGAGCGGCGCGACGAGAATCGTGACGAGCCGATCCTTCGGATCTTCGATCGTGCGCGTGGCCATGATGCCGGGAATCGCGCAGGCGTAGGAACTCAGGAGCGGGATGAAACTTTTGCCGTTGAGTCCGACGCGACTCATCAGTCGGTCCATGATGAACGCGGCGCGCGCCATGTAGCCCGTGCTTTCAAGCAGTCCGATGAAGAAATACAGAATCAGAATCTGCGGGAGAAATTTCACGACCGCGCCGACGCCGCCGATCGCGCCATCGGTGATGAGGTCGCGCAGATCACCGTCGGGCATCGAGTGTTTGATCCACGTGGAAAGCGCGGCGGTCTGATCGCCGATCCAGTTCATCGGATATTCTGCGAGAGTGAAGATGCTGAGAAACAGCACGGTCATCACGGTGCCGAGCGTGAGCCAGCCCCAGAGCGGATGGGTGGCGACGGCGTCGATTTTGTCCGAGGCGGTCGGTCCGGTGTGATCCGCGGGCGTGACGACCGTCGCACAGATTTTCCCGATCACCTCGTAGCGCGAGTTGACGAGCGTGCCGGCCCAGTCGGTCCCCTCCCCTTCCCAACGGCGCTGCCAGCTGCGGAGAATTTCTGTCGTCCGCATGCCGAGTGGCGCGGAGCCGGCGACACGCACGGAATCCTGATCGGTGAGGAGCAGGAGCGCCTCGGCGCGGGCGATCAACGGGGCCTTGCGATCGTGGGCGATGAGCGAGGCTTGGAGTTCGGCGACCGCAGGCGCGATCGGGGCGGGGATATCCCACGCATGGCGCGAGAGCGGCAAGTCGGCGCGGCTCATCGCGAGCTTGAGTTCGATGAGGCCCCGGCCGTTGACCGCTTCGCACGGGATGACGGGAATCCCGAACTCGTGCTCAAGCCGGGCGACGCGGATGTTGAGCCCCGCCTTCGCGGCGACATCCATCATGTTGAGCACAAGAATTACCGGTCGCCCAAGATCGAGAATTTGGTGAACGAGGTAGAGATTTCGCTCGAGGTTGGTCGCGTCGACAATGCAGAGAATCCGATCCGGCTGGGCGGTGTCGGCGCGGCGGCCGAGGAGCACATCGCGTGTCACGGCTTCGTCGGGCGAACGCGCGGCGAGCGAATACGCGCCGGGCAAATCGATCACGGTGATCGGCTGGCCGTGCTGCGAGTAGGCGGTGCCGGTTTTTTTTTCGACGGTGACGCCGGGATAGTTGCCGACTTTTTGTTTCAGTCCGGTGAGCGCGTTGAAGAGCGTGCTCTTGCCGCAATTGGGATTGCCGACGAGGGCGTAAACGGGCGTGCGCGTTGATGCCGTGCCGGTGTTGGCGGTGATGTGCGCGGGGAGGCTCATATCAGGGCGCGGGCTCGACGAGGATTTCGGCGGCTTCGGCTTTGCGCAGCGTGAGGTGATAACCGCGCACCTTGAGTTCCAAAGGATCGCCGAGCGGCGCGGTGCGGACGAGGGTGACGCGAGTGCCGGCGACGAGACCCATCTCGCGGAGCCGGAGGAAGGTCGCGCCGTTGCGGGGAAATTCGCGGACGACGGCGGAGGCGCCGACAGCGAGATCGGAGAGCTTCATGGCGACGAAGCAGCCGCGGCTAACGGCCGCCGATTTGCTCCACGACAATGCCCATCGCGGCCGCATGGCTCAGGGCGACGCGCGTGCCGTTGATGTGGCAAATGAACGGGCCGCGACCACCGACCTTGGTGACAAACGTCGATTCGCCGAAACCCATTTCGCGCACGCGCTGGCAGAAGCTGGCGTCGCCCGTCAATTCCCGCACGCGGCCGATCGCGCCGGCGGGTAGCTGGCAGAGCGGAAGGATGGGGTTGAGCGGCGACGATGACATCTGATGGCGTGAGACAATTGAATTGAGACTCGGTTTCAGTGGCGGTGCAAGAAAAAGGCCCGATGGCAGCGAAGCCATACGAGCCTCGAATGAAATCGGGAAATCAGCGGCGGCGGCGTTTGACGGCGAGTTGCACGCCGGAATAGCGCACGAGACTTTGCAGATGCTCGTATTCCTGAGGATCAAGGTGCTTGGCCGCTTCGAGTTCGGCTTCGGCCCGCTTGAGTGCTTCCTCGACGACCTTCTCGTCGATCTCCTCTTCGGTGATGGCGTGTTCGGCTAAAACGTGGACGCGATCACCCTCAACCTCGACGAATCCACCACTCACGGCGAGAAGCTGGGAGACGTTGCCCTTCGTCACGCACAGTTCCCCGTGCTCGATTTGCGCAAGCAGTGGAATATGGCCCGGCAGAATGCCAACCTCGCCCTCCACCGTCGGGATGACGACGGTGTCGATCGTGTCGGAATAGACGCGGGCGTCGGGCGTGACGATTTCAAGGGTGAGCGGCATTGTTTAGAGGAGTAAGAGGTGTAAGAAGTGTAGAGAGGTGTAAGCCGGAAAAATCTGAGGTCGGGTTTAATCCTCTTACACTTCTTGATTGCTTACTGCTTCTTGGAAGCGGCGAGCACCTCATCGATACCACCCTTCATGTAGAAGTCGCCCTCGGCGACGTCGTCGAGCTGGCCGTCGAGGATCATCTTGAAGCCGCGGATCGTTTCCTTGACCGGAACAATCTTGCCAGGCGAACCGGTGAACACTTCGGCGACATTGAACGGCTGCGAGAGAAAGCGCTGAATCTTGCGCGCGCGATAGACCATCTGCTTGTCCTCGGGCGAAAGTTCGTCGAGGCCGAGAATCGCGATGATGTCCTGGAGATCTTTGTAGCGCTGGAGCACGCGCTGCACTTCGCGAGCGACCTTATAGTGTTCTTCGCCGACGATGTCGGCCTGAAGGGCCTTCGAGACGGAAGAAAGCGGATCGACGGCGGGATAAATACCGAGTTCGGCGATGGAGCGCTCCAACACGATCGTGGAGTCCAAGTGCGCAAACGTGTTCGCGGGCGCCGGGTCGGTGAGATCATCGGCGGGCACGTAGACGGCTTGGAAGGAGGTGATCGAACCTTTCTTCGTCGAGGTGATGCGCTCTTGGAGGAGGCCCATTTCGTTGGCGAGCGTCGGCTGATATCCGACGGCCGACGGCGAGCGGCCGAGCAGCGCGGACACTTCCGAACCGGCCTGAGAGAAGCGGAAGATATTATCGATGAAGAGAAGCACGTCCTGATTTTTTTCGTCGCGGAAATATTCTGTCATCGCGAGCGCGGAGAGCGCCACGCGCATACGCGCGCCCGGCGGCTCGTTCATCTGGCCGTAAACGAGCGCGACCTTGGACTTCGAAATATCCTTTTGGTCGATGACGCCCGCCTCGGACATCTCGTGGTAAAGGTCGTTGCCCTCGCGCGAACGCTCACCCACCCCGGCAAACACCGAGTAACCGCCGTGCGTCTTGGCGATGTTGTTGATGAGTTCCATGATGACGACGGTCTTGCCGACCCCGGCGCCGCCGAAGGCGCCGACCTTGCCGCCCTTGGTAAACGGCGCGATGAGATCGATGACCTTGATGCCGGTCTCAAGAATGTCGGCCTTCGTGTCTTGATCGACGAGCGAGGGGGCGGCGCGGTGGATCGGGTATTTCTTGTCGAAGGTGACTGGTCCCTTGCCGTCGACGGGATTGCCCGTGACGTCGAAGATGCGACCGAGCACGCCCGCGCCCACAGGGACAGAGATGGGAGCGCCCGTATCATTCACAGCCATTCCGCGCACGAGTCCCTCCGAGGAAGACATCGCGATTGTGCGGGCGACACCGCCGCCAAGATGCTGCTGAATCTCGAGCGTCAGGTGCTGCTTCACGCCTGCGGCGGTGAAGTCGATGGTCAGCGCCTGATAAATCGGCGGGATGGAATTTTCGCCGAACTGAACGTCAACGACGGGGCCGATGACTTGAACGATTTTGCCGGTGTTCATTTTGAAAAGGGTCGAGGAACGGAGCGTGAAAATAAAAGTGGACTAGGACGAGAACTGCGCGGCGGCGATCTCAAGGATTTCCTGGGTGATCGCGGCCTGGCGGGCCTTGTTGTATTCGAGGGTGAGGTCGCCGAGGAGTTTCGTGGCGTTGTCCTTCGCGGTCTTCATCGCGACCATGCGGGCACTGTGCTCGGAGGCTTTCGCGTCGAGCACCTGCTGATGGACCTCGCGATTGATGTAGAGAGGCAGGAGCGAGTTGAGCACGGTCTCCGCATTCGGCTCGAAAATCATCTGCTGCTCGCTCGTGCTCAAACTGGTCGTGGCACCGGCGCCCGCGTCGGACTTCAGATCGGCGATCACGTCTTTCACGCTGGAGAGCGGGAGCAGCGGGAGCAGGGTCGGAACTTGGACGAGGGTGTTCCGGAAGCGCGGCCAGAGGATTTCCACGGTGTCGACCACGCCGGCGAGGAACTGCTTCACCATGAACTCGGCGACGACCTTCACCTCGGCAAATGCCACGCGATCAGTTACGCTGAAATCCGCGAGCAACTGGCGGTGGGTGCGCGCGAGGAACTGCGCGCCCTTGCGGCCGACGGCGACGTATTTCGCCGGAGTCTTAATCTCAGTGACGACCTTGAAGAGATTGGCGTTGAGCGGACCGGCCAGACCTTTGTCGGACGTGACGAGAATGATGCCGCGGGTCTTGACCTGGCGCCGAACCAAAAACGGATGCTGCGCCTCCTCGACGCGATCGGAGAGGGCCGCGAGCATTCGGGCCATCAACTCGGCATAGGGCCGGCCTGCGAGCGCGGCCTGCTGCGCCTTCTTCATCTTCGAAGCCGCGACCAGCTCCATCGCCTTGGTGATCTGGCGGGTGTTCTTGACCGACTTGATGCGGCGGCGGATATCGCGGGTGGAAGCCACAGTGAGAGAGGAAAATTATCGCGGAAGCGCGGAGGAGCGGAGACGCGGAAAACTCAGGCGGAGAAGCTGCCCTTCCATTCGTCGCAGGCGGACTGGAGTTTAGCCTCGAGATCCTTGTCGAGCGCGGCCTTGGTGCGAATTTCGGTGAGGAGCGCGTCTTTGCGGGTGGCGAAAAATTCTTTCATCGATTGGGCGGCAGCCACGACCTTGCGGGTATCGATGGCGTCGAAGAGCCCCTTCTGCATCGCGAAGAGGATGGCGACCTGCAGCTCGATCGGCACGGGACTCAGTGCGGGCTGCTTGAAGAGTTCCACGATGCGCGCGCCGCGTTCAAGCTGGGCTTTCGTCTTGGCATCAAGGTCGGAGCCGAACTGCGCGAAGGCCGCGAGTTCGCGGAACTGCGCGAGCTCGCCCTTGAGTTTGCCGCCGACTTGCTTCGTCGCCTTGATCTGCGCGGCGGAACCGACGCGCGAGACGGAAAGACCGACGGACACTGCGGGGCGAATGCCTTGGTTGAAAAGATCGGTTTCGAGAAAGATCTGTCCGTCGGTGATCGAAATGACGTTCGTCGGGATGTAGGCTGAGACGTCGCCAGCCTGCGTCTCGATGATCGGGAGTGCGGTGAGCGAGCCCTTGCCGTCGAGGCGGGCCGAGCGCTCCAGCAGACGGGAGTGCAGATAAAATACGTCGCCGGGATAGGCTTCACGGCCGGAGGGACGTTTCAGAATCAGCGAAATCTGGCGGTAGGCAACGGCGTGCTTCGAAAGATCGTCGTAAACGATGAGGGCATCGAGGCCGTTTTCCATGAACCACTCCCCCATCGCCGCGCCGGAGAACGGCGCGATGTATTGGTTGGCGGGATTGTCGGCGGCAGGAGCGGCGACAATGATGGTGAACTCCAGGGCACCTGCGCCTTCCAGGGCGGCCATCGTGCGCACGATATTCGAGTTTTTTTGGCCGACGGCGACGTAGATTGAGTAAACCGGGCGAAATTTCGGATCGCCGCTGGCGAGCCCGACCTTGTTGATCTTCGCCTGATTGATGATCGTATCGATTGCGATGGTCGTCTTGCCGGTGCCGCGGTCGCCGATGATGAGTTCGCGCTGGCCGCGGCCAATCGGGATCATGGAATCGATGGCCATGATGCCGGTGAAGAGCGGCTGGGAAACGGATTTGCGGACGATGATGCCGGGCGCGATCTTCTCGACGGGATAGTTTTCCGTCGCGGCGATCGGACCTTTGCCGTCGACGGGATTGCCGAGGGCGTCGACCGCGCGACCCAAGAGGGCTTTGCCCACGGGGACGGAGAGAAGGCGACCAGTGGTCTGGACTTCGTCGCCTTCCTTCAGTTTCGAGATGTCGCCGAGAATGACGCAGCCGACTTCGTCTTCCTCAAGGTTGAGCGCAATGCCGATGGCGCCACCGGGGAACTGCACCATCTCGTTATACATCACCTCGGAGAGGCCCTCGATTTTGGCGACGCCGTCGGCGACCGTGCGGATGTTGCCGGTGTTCTTCTTGACGGCCTTGCTGGAGAGCTTGGCGATCTGCTGTTCGATTTGTTCGAGGACGGTGCTCATCGCGGAAATATGGGACGGAGATGCGGAGGGTTTGGAAAGGGATCAGACGGCGGCCGCGAGGTTCGCGAGCTGGCCGGAGACGGAGGACTCGTAAACATCGTCGCCCACGCGAACGCGCAGACCGGCGAGAAGCGCGTCGTTGCGTTTTGAGACACTGGCGATCGGACGGGAGTATTTCTTCGTCATCGCGGCGGCGATAGTCGCGAGGATGGAATCATGAACCGAGCCGGCGTGCTCGACGACCGCGCGACCGCGCGCAACTTCGGCGGCGACGAGACGGGCGTAAACCTTGAGCACGGCGATGGCGTGCGCAGGCCGGTGTTTTTCAACATAGGCAAGAACTCCGGATACACGGTCGGAAGACAAGGCACCATCGACGACGCTCAGTTTGAAAAACTGGCGGGCGAGGAGTTGAATTTGTTTTTTTCCGGAAGCCATCGCGGGGCGTAGTCAGGTGGGAAACGAGGAGCGCTTCCTCAGACGTTGGTGAGCTCGCGGCCGGCGGCCTCGTTATAGGCCGCGCGATCAGCGTCGGTGAGTTTCTTGGCGAGGACGCGCTCGGTCGTCGTGACCACGAGGCGAGAAATTTCGGTGCGAGCGGCGGCGAGCATTTTCTTGTGCTCAAGTTCGATGGCCTGCTGAGCCTTCGTGAGCAGGTCGTTCGATTTCGCGGCGGCTTCCTGCGTTTGACGATCCAGAAAGTCTTTCGCGGTCTTGCGCGCGTCTTCGACGATGCGCGTGGCTTCGAGGTTCGCCTTCTTGACGATCACAGCGCT
Organism: Opitutaceae bacterium; assembly: GCA_025352845.1. Classification (GTDB taxonomy): domain Bacteria; phylum Verrucomicrobiota; class Verrucomicrobiia; order Opitutales; family Opitutaceae; genus ER46. The sequence continues at coordinate 14,636 of JANXSC010000552.1, read as the reverse complement.
TTCTTGCGCGGCGGCGGCGAGTTTGACCTGCATCTCTTCCGCGTGCTTGATCCCGGATTCGATCTTCCGGTTGCGCTCTTCCATCGTCGCCGTGACCGGCTTGATGCCGAACTTGTAGAGAACAACGAGAACGACGAGGAAGCTGATGAGCTGAAAAATGACGAATTTAGGCTCGACGCCAAAGTGCTCGAATGTCTGCCGCAGGCCTTCAATCGGACCGGACGGCGCGGCTGGTTCCACGGCAGCGGCTAGGAAGAGAGGCAGCGTCATGACGGAAGGTTTTGGAAAGAGTTGGCAGCGCGAACGCGTCGCGCTGCCGAAGTTAGAAGATTATTTGGCGAGGAACAGAGCGAGAATGCCGAGGCCTTCTGCGAGGGCCATCGCGATGATGGCTTGCACGAGAATTTTACCGGAGGCGCCGGGATTGCGGCCGACCGCTTCAGCGGCTTTGAGGCCGACGAGTCCGACACCGATGGCGGCGCCGAGAACGCCGAGACCGATTGCGATGTTGCCCGTAACGCCCGCGGGAGCAGCGGCGGCTTGTGCTAGGATGAGGTTCATGGGTGTGTTTTTCTTATTGTTGGTTGGAGTTCCGTCGTGCGCACGCTTGGCACGCTCCCGACGGGAAATTGTCAGTGGTGAGACTGGGTGTCACCGCCGTGCTTTTCATCGTGTGAGTGATCGTCGCCGTGATTTACCAGCAGCCCGATGTAGACGGAGGTCAGGAGCGTGAACACCAATGCCTGAATCAGTCCGACGAGCAGTTCCATGAAATAGAATACGAAAAAGAAACCAGTGCCGTGGAGAAGGTTTTCGCCACCGAAGACATTACCGAATAGGCGAACCGAAAGCGTGAACGGGCGAATGGCGATCGAGAAGACCTCGATTAGTCCAACCACGAGGAACACTAACGAGAGAATCGGATAGAGCCACGCGGGGGTTTCTGCTTTTTCCGCTTTGTTACCGAAAAGATCTTTCGCGATGATCGCTGGGCCGGCGAACTTGAGAACAATAATCAACCACGCACCAAAGGAGACGGCGGCGAGTGCGATCGTGCCGTTGAAGTCGGAATTGAACGGACGAATCAGCGGCCGGCTCAGGTAAAAGTGGCCGTCGACGTCGTGTCCCCAGCCTACGGTGCCTACTCCCGGGATGAGTCCCATCCAGTTATGAAACAGGATGAAAATGAAAAATGTAATGAGGATCGGGAAGGCGGTCGGAAAAGCGCGTTTGCCGATGATGGGCTCGAGAATATCGCGCAATGCCTCGATGAGTGACTCAATCACGGCCTGCCCTCTGGAGGGAACAACGGAGGGCTTGCCGATCAGCCACAACACGAAGAGGACAAGTAAAGCTGAGATGACCCAGCCCGTCACCATGCTGCTCGTTATGGAGAAGCCGCCGACGTCGAAACGAGCGGCGCTCGGTGCCACGCCTTCGTCGCCCGCGGCAAACAGCGAATTGCTGAGGGCGACGAGCGTAAGAAGAAGTTGAACGAGTTGTGTAACGCGGAGCATGCGTGCGCGAGGCGGTTGGGAGAGAGGGAGCGGAGAACAAAGGCTCCCGCCCTACCCTCCGTCAACCCCGGAAATGGACGTTGCCGAATACGGAGGATGAAATAAGCCGCCGAAGGATTTTTTGCCGCGGAGCTTATGGCTGAAGACGGGCTATCAATGATCGGTGGGCTGAGGCGCGGCTTTGAAAGACCGTCTTGTATTCGAAAGGCCATGTCTCTTCGACGCGACGCCAGCGTGCGTGCCTATCTATCACCGCAGACGTGTCGTTGAAATACGGCTCGTAATCAGTCCGAAAATATAGGCGACAGTCCTTTGCGGCCCGTGTTGCGACCGTCGTCAGAAAGGTCGGTTGCATGATGCGATGCTTGTGGTGGCGGAGTTTCGGCCACGGATCGGGAAAGAGAACGAAGAGTTCTGATAGCAAGGATTCGTGGGAGAGGCATTCAAGGAAGAGGCCTGCTTCGGTGCGGATGAAGTGTAGGTTGGCCAGCTTCGCGCGGTCGCGTTTACGAAGCGCGCGTTCGATTCGCTCACCCGCAATATCAACGCCCACGCACCACTTGTCGGGGTGTGCCCGGGCATATGCCGTTAAGAAATGCCCGTGACCGCAGCCAACCTCCCAGACAAATGGTCTGCGATACGGCAAGGTTTGGACCATGAGAGCTCTGAGCTCGCGACGACGCTCGTCCAGTAGCGCCGCATAAGCGACACTATGCGGATTATTGGTCACAGGGGCCGTTGAAGTTTTACTTGCCCGATGAAGACACGCGGCGACTGGCCTCTATAGTGATCATCAGGAGGCTGATATCGGCTGGGTTAACCCCACTAATGCGACTTGCGTGGGCGAGAGTGGCAGGTCGTATCAGGCTTAGTTTTTGGGCGCTTTCATTTTTTAAACCATTAATAGATAAAAAGTTAAAATGTTTTGGGATGTTTATGTTTTCTAAATGCGATAGCTTTTCCACGTGGCTGGCCTCTCTTGCTAGATATCCCTTGTAGGCAATTTGATAAATAACCTCGTCGCGAACAGGAGCCGACTCCCCAAGGAATCGCTCGGGGAGTGTGGTTGTATTGCGTTCACGTCGCACCGAGTCAGCCCACGATCCTCCACCGGGAGCTCGGCCATTTTCCAATTCCTTAATCCAAGATTTAATGAGTCGATGTTTCGCTGATATCCGATCCAGCCGTGCATGTGGAAGCAGCTGGTGCTCACGTGCGTGATGTGCTAGTCTCAGTTCGGCGCTACCATGATTGAAAAGTAAGCGATGTTCGGCGCGGCTTGTGAACATACGATACGGCTCATCCGTGCCCTTTGTGACCAAGTCATCGATTAATACGCCGATGTAGCCCTCGTGCCGGCGCAACACGAGTGGATCGCGCCCCCGCGCCTTGTTCACGGCATTTGCACCTGCGATCAGGCCCTGTGCTGCGGCTTCTTCATAACCTGACGTGCCGTTAATTTGACCGGCTAGAAACAGTCCTTCGACCAGCTTAGACTCAAGAGATGCGTAGAGTTGTGTAGGCGGCGCAAAGTCGTATTCGACGGCATATGCGGGTCGTAGCAATGTGGCGTTTTCGAGGCCGGGAATGGTTCGAACCATCCTAACCTGAACATCGAATGGCAGGCTTGTGGACAAGCCATTCACGTAAAATTCGTTTGTTGCCCTACCCTCCGGTTCAAGGAAAAGTAAATGTCGCGGCTTGTCGGCGAATCGCACGAATTTATCCTCGATACTTGGACAATACCTCGGTCCCGCGCCCTTGATCTCGCCACAATACATGGCCGATAGGTGCAGGTTTTCACGAACAATTTGAGCCGTCTCCGAGGTTGTGTGTGTCATCCAACAAGGGATTTGTTCACTCCCCGGCTTCCAGCCCAGGCGGCGCTCTCCGGTTTGTTCCACGTGGAACAAGTCCTCTATTCCCCTCGTGTCGTGAAACGCAAAAAATGTGGGTCTTGGGTCTCCCCTTTGCTCAAACATCTTTGTAAAATCAATACTTCTCCCGAGCAACCGTGGTGGTGTCCCAGTTTTTAAGCGCCGTAGTTCTATTCCGGCTTCCACCAAGCTCGCAGAAAGCGTTCGGGCGCTAAAGTCCCCCAATCTTCCGCCTTCGTTTTTATTTTGCCCGATATGCATTAGACCACGCAAAAACGTCCCGGTTGTCACAATCACGGTCTTCGCGTGGAATTCAATATCCAGATTTGTTCGGCAGCCAATAACTCGACGTTCCTCGAAAATAAGTCCTGTAACTGTAGCTTGGAAAATCTGAAGATTCGGTTGAAGCTCCAGTGTATGTTTTAGTCGAAACTGATAAGCTTTCTTGTCGCATTGAGCTCGGGGTGACTGCACCGCAGGTCCCTTGGATTCATTCAGTAAACGGAATTGAATTCCTGTCACATCTGTATTAATCGCCATCTCACCTCCGAGTGCATCAATTTCGCGAACGATTTGGCCTTTGGCTTGGCCTCCGATCGCTGGATTACAGCTCATCTGGGCAATCGTATCAATATTGCCGGTAAGGAGTAGGGTAGAGGCACCCATTCGCGAGGCTGCCAGTGCTGCCTCAACGCCGGCATGACCCGCGCCGCAAACGATGACATCAAAATATAATTTATTGTATAACAATGTTATATGTAATATAAAAACATTTGCGATAACGGGAAGCAGAATTAGCCTATTTCCCAATGCAAAAAGCCGCAAACAACCGATCGAGCATTCTCTCGTTGTCCACTTTCCCAGCGATTTCTCCATAGGCCGCGAGTGTGCCACGGAGATCGCTCGCCAATAATTCTACGGATTCGTTTGTCACCAATTTCTCGCGAGCGTGACGCAAACATTCACGCGCTTCGTCCAATGCTTGGGCGTGCCGTGCGTTGATCGCGACGGAATCGCGGCGGGATTCATTTTGAGATCCGTCCGCGAGCGCGATGATGGCGGACGTCAAGTCCTCAAAGCCGCCACCGGTTAGTGCCGAGATGCGAACAACCCCGGCATTCATGGGTATCTCTGCTGGGCGGAGAGCCGCCGGCGCAAGATCGCTTTTGTTCAACACCACGATCGCATGTTTCCAACTACGTATCTGAGATATCACGTCGCTCAGGCCTGCCGCCGCCGGTCGGGCGGCGTCGAGCACGATTAGGCATAAGTCGGCTTCGGCGAGCCGCTCGATTGTTTTTTCCATGCCGAGCTTTTCCAGCGGGGCGGGGGAGGGGCTTAAGCCCGCCGTGTCTATTATCCGCAGGCAATGTGGTCCGAGAACGATCCGCTCCTCGATGAAATCGCGAGTTGTGCCCGGTTCGGGACTCACAAGCGCGCGCTCGCGGCCGATGAGCCGGTTGAGCAGGCTGCTCTTGCCGACATTTGGTGCGCCGACAATCACGGTTTTGATGCCGTCGCGTAACAATTCACCATAGCGGCTGGTGGCCAGCAACCGATCGGTTTCCCGCGCCAAGTGTTCAAGTTCGCGGGCAATCCATACATTGTCCTCCGGCGGCAAATCTTCCTCGGGAAAATCGATATATGCCTCAATCTTGGCGAGCACGCTGAGCAAGGTTGCAATCAGCCCCTCCATGCGCCGGCCTAGGTCGCCGCGCAGCTGGTGATTTGCGGCGGCGAGGGCCCGATCGCTGGAAGCCCGGATCAAGTCCATGACCGCTTCCGCTTGGGTCAGGTCGAGTTTGCCATTTAAAAACGCGCGTTGAGTGAACTCGCCGGGACCTGCGGGCTTACAACCCCTGGCGAAGAGATCTGCCAAGATTTTTTGTGCGATAAACGGATTCCCGTGACACGAAATCTCCAGCACGTCTTCGCCGGTGTAGGATTTTGGTCCTTTGAACCAGACCAGCAGCACCGAGTCGATCAGCTCTCCCGTTATCGATTTGTAGTCTGCGCGCCGCGCCCACCGGGGTGGGAGGATGCCCGCGCAGAGGGAAAACGCGATCATAGACGCGGCCGGCCCGCTCACGCGTATGACGGCGATGGCCGATGTGCCGGAGGGCGTGGCGAGAGCGGCGATGGTTTCGGCGTGGCTGGTCATGATCCGTCCGCCACGCTTCCGAGCGTTCACGGCCAAGTCAAACGCGCGCGTATCAACTAGCGTGCGCTCACTTCAAGGGCCGCGGTTCGCGTGCCTTCGGCGACTTTGTCGCCGGGATAGATGACGACCCGCTGGCCTTCGGTCAGGCCTTCCAACACTTCGGTTTGAGTTCCGTTGCTGTGGCCGACTCTGACTTCATTTCTGCGAGCGCGGCCGCCATCGACCACGAAAGCGAACCATGTTCCGGCGCGCTCGAAGAGTGCACCCGCCGGAACGCGCAGCGCATCTGCTTTCTCCCATGTGACGATCCTTGCTTCCACCCGGAAACTGTCGCCGAGGTTGGGATGCTTCTCCGCGGCTTCCGCGAAGTCCGCGATCGCGTAAACGCGCTGCTCTTCCACTCCGAGCGCGGATATTTTTGTGAATGCGGCGGGTTCGACGTGCCGCACCCGTGCGATCAACGGCTCGGCTCCGCCCCATTGCTCAAGCATCACGCGCGAGCCCGGCTTGATGGCCACGCCATCGCGTGACAGCACTTCGATTCTAACCTCAAGGTCGGTGGGGTCGCCGATTTCGAGCAGGGCAAAACCGGCGGGGACGATGCGCGCGCTCTCCTGCAAAACCCGCAGAATTCGTCCGTTGACCGGAGACGTCACGATCAGGGGTTCAGAATTTCCACGACCGGATGGGCTTTCGGTCGGTGCCGATCCGGATCCTCGAATCAAGAGAGCGCGTGCCTGCTGTAATTCAAACTCAGCGACCTTCGCTGCGAAAACCGCGGCTCGCGCGTCTTGAGTGGCCGTCTCGGCCCGCATGCGTGACGCGTCATACTCTTGGGCCGACAGCACCTTTTGATCGCGCAACAATTTCACGCGTTCGAAATCCGTGTTGAACATGCGCGCCGCTGCTTCACCGCGTGCGAGCTGCGCGGCCGCGCCGTCGCGTGCGGCCTCTGCGGCCCGCACGCGAGCCTCCGCCTGCGCTTGCGCGCGTCCGTCGAGAAAATCCGCCGCGCCCGCTTCGATGATCGCGAGCGGTGTTTTACCGGCTTCAACCATCGCGCCCGCCTTCCAATCAATCCGGCGCATGTGACCAGCCACCGGCGCGGTGACGACATAGCGCTGCTTCACGCGTGTCATGCCTTCCTCGTCGACGGTGACGACCAGAGGGCCTCGCGTCACCACGGCGACCTCGACCGGCACGGCCCTCGGCCAAAGCCCAATCACGATCAGTGCGATCAACACGCCGCCGCCGATCCACGGCATGTGACGACGCCAGGCTGGCGCGCCTGGTTTTCTGACCGTGGGTGAGGGTGGGGGAGCTGCGTTCATGGAAAAGAAAAGGTGGATCAGTCGAGTGCCTTCAAAGCGCTCACAAGGTTGATCTCGGAAATTTTTCGCGCGGCAAACAGCGCCGAAAACGTGGAGGCGAGCGCCACAACCAGCACGGCGAACGCATAGTTTGCCGCCGTCAGCACGAGCGGGAGTCGCACCGTCTCCGTGTTCACGGCGGTGAGAATTCCCTTCGCGAAACCTGAGCCGAGCAGCAGTCCGAGCGGCAGGGCCGCGAGCGTGAGCAGAACCAATTCGCCGACGAGCACCGCGCCCACTTCCCCGCGGCTGAAACCCAAGACACGCAGGGTCGCCAGTTCGCGCGAGCGCTCGGAAAGCGAGATGCGCGCGCTGTTGTAGATGATCCCAAATGCCACGATGGTCGCGAAGAGCAGATAGATTTTTTGGAGCAGGCCGATGCTCTCGGCGGTTGTTTTGCGAAAACCTTCCCGCAAAGAATCCTTGATGATGCAACCGGCGATGCGCGGCGTGCGCTTCACCGCATCGAGGAAATCATTCCAGCGCCCGTGATCGACGACGACGTGGGCACCGTTGACCGTATCGCCCTCGAGGAGCAGGCGATTCAAGGCGTGCCGTTCCATATAGGCGGCCGTGCCGGCGAAATCTTCCGCGAGACCGACGATCGGCACCGTGATCTCGCGTTCGCGGCCTTCGAGCACGCGGGCGGTGACGGAGTCCCCTGGCCCAATCTGCATCACGGCCGCGAGTTTCGCGGACATGATGATGCCGCGCGGCGGCAGCGTGAGTTGTTGCGGTCGTCCGTCGATCACGCGACTTAACGTGCCGCGCTCCGGCAAACCTTGGAGCATGAGCCGCCGCGTGATGGGCCCGGCGCGCAGTTCGATCGGCACGAAGCGAAACGGCTCCGCCCACACGACGCCCGGCATGTGGCGAAAATCCGCCAGTGCGCGCGCCGGTCCCGGCTCGACCAGAGACAGCGTCACTGTCTGCCGTTGCACGATGTCCCACTGAAAATCGATCACGTAGGCGATGCCGTCCCGAAACGAATTCGGCACAATCAGAATTGCGGTGGCCAGGGCGAGCGCGAGACACGTCAGCCCGCTACGGATTGGCCGGCGCTGGATATTGCGTAGCGACATCCGGAACGACGCGCTGAACCAGCGCGAAATGCCGAGCCGTTCCACGAGGGCTGGGCGGTAACTCGCGGGCGGCTCCGGCCGCATCGCTTCCGCCGGCGGTAGACGCACCGCGCGATGCACGGCGCCAGCCACACCCACAAAGGCCGCCAGTGCGCTCACGGCGACGGCCGCCATGAGCACACGGGCATCGAGCAGAAAATCCAAACGTGGAAACCGGAAGAACAGATGATACATCTCCACGAGCCGCCCGCCGAGGAAGATTCCGCCCAGCGTCCCCACCAGCACACCCGCCGCAACGATGGCGAACGAGAACTTGAAATAGTGCAGACCCACCTGGGCGTTGCTGAAACCACAGGCCTTGAGCATCGCGATCTGCTCGCGCTGAAGTGCGATTTGCCGGCTCATCACGGAATTCGTCATGAACGCCGCGACACTCAGAAAAACGAGGGGAAACGCGACCGACAGTCCTTGCAAAACACGAATCTCGTCGTCGACGCGGCGGTGCGAGGGATGATCGATTCGCCCATACGCACCTCGGCCGCCGTAGCGTGCGAGCACACGATTCACTGCTGCGATCACCGCGCGCTCCGAGGCCCCGGGTGCCAGCGTCAGCGATACGTTGTTGAAGGCCCCGTAGAGTTGAAACGCGGTCGCGAGCTCCCTGTAAGGCATCCAAAAAATCCCGTAGGTTTTGTGATCCGGCAAAGCCGCGCCGGGCGGAGCTTCGAACACAAACTCCGGCGACAGCACGATGCCCGTGAGGCGAAACGGCACCTTCGCCCCATTGAGCACGGCGGATAAACGGTCGCCGGGCTTGAGCCCGTGGGCTTCCGCGAAGGCTTCGCCGACGGCCAGCTCGCCGGTCGTCGTGCGGCCGGCGGGCAGGCTGCCCGAGCGCACGTGGAGTCGGTTCAGAACTTGTTCGCCACGTTCGGGCAGCGAATTGATCAAGCCCACCGCGGGCTCGCGGAGGCCCGGAATATCCAGCGTCACTTGAATCGCGATGCTGGTCTGCACGCGCGCCACGCCGGGGATCGCGGCGAGTTCGTCTCGTGCGGAATTCGGTGCCCGTTTCAATCGGGCGAAAACCTCCGCGAAGCGGTGCTGCTCGTAATAGGTGTCGCGCGCCGTCTCCAGCGAGAGCATCAGCGACCGCGTCATGATCATCATCGCGAGCCCGCAGGCCATCACGAGCGCAACGGCGAGCGCTTGTGATTGCAGCGCGCGCAGATCACGGAGGAGTTTTCGATCGAGGAGGGACATGGCGTTCCTACCACGCCAGATCGTGCACGGAGCCGCGGCGGGCGTTGGTGCGGGCGGTGACGATTCGGCCGTCTGACAACGTGAACACGCGGTCGGCCATGTCGGCCAAGATGGCGTTGTGCGTGATGATCACGGCAAGCGTGCCGAGGTCGCGGTTGATGCGCTCGATCGCGTCGAGCACGGTGATGCCGGTGCGCACATCGAGCGCGCCCGTCGGCTCGTCGCAGAGCAACACCTCGGGTCGTTTCGCGATGGCGCGGGCGATCGCCACGCGCTGTTGTTCGCCACCGGAAAGCTGCGCGGGAAAATGATCCATGCGATCCGCGAGGCCGACGAGCGCGAGTGCCTCCTCGGGGGACATTGGGTCGCGGCAAATCTCCGTGATGAGCGCGACATTCTCCCGCGCGGTGAGGCTGGGGATGAGATTATAGGCTTGAAACACGAAGCCGACCGCGTCGCGGCGAAAACGCGTGAGCGCGGCTTCGTCAAACTCCGCGAGATTTGCACCGCGGTAGAGCAGGGTGCCGTGCGTGGGCGAATCGAGCCCGCCGAGTTGGTTGAGCAGCGTGGACTTCCCGCTGCCCGAGGCGCCGAGCAACACGATCAGCTCACCCGCGCAGAGATCGAGATCGACACCGGCGAGAGCGGTGACAGCCGCCGTGCCCTCGCCATAAATCCGCGCGAGTCCACGCACATGAAACACCGGCTCACCTCCGTGGCGTGGTGCCGCGGCTTCGGGCGGGGGAAGCTCGGTGGAAGCAGGCATGCGGGCGATGATTGGGAAGCCAGCCCGATCCCTTCCGCTACAGCAACCGGCAATCGGAAATTATCCGGTCCGCTTCAGCGTCGTATTAGCCCGCGGCGTGGACGCGGACTGCGCCGCGGGTTTAGCGCACCGGTTTCAATGGATCAAACGCGCGGTAGAGGGGAGCTGCCGGCGGCAGGAGATCGGCGACTTTCTTGTCTTTGAACTCGGCTATGATTTCCTTGGAGCGGCGCTCGCCCGTCGCGATCCACGCGGGCTGGGATTTGATCTGCGCGCGGAGGCGCGACTCGGTGTCGCCGCCCGCCCCGCGTTCGCGGGCGAGGATGAACCAGCCAAGCGCCTCGCCGTAACTCCGCTTCACCCCGCGGCCGGTCGAGTGGGCGACGCCGAGATTGTAGAACGCCTCCGCTTCGCCGCCGGCCGCAGCGGCGCGGAAATAATCTAGCGCGCGTGCCGGATCTTTGGCGACGCCGGATTCGCCGTTGGCCAGCAACATCCCGACGCGAAAGGCCGCGGCGGACTGGCCCGCGCGCGCCGCTTTCTCCAACAGCGCGACACCACGCGTCCCGTCGACCGGGAGACCTTCGCCGCGCAGCAGCAGCTCGCCGAGTTGCGCCTCGGCCTTGGGATTTCCCTTGGCCGCCGCCTGCTGCAATTCCTTGAGGTCGGACCAAGACTCGCCGCCGCCACCGGATCGGGAGACGAGCACCGGGGCCGAGTCCTGCGCACCGTGAAGAATACTTCGGCCGATCAGCGCACAACTGAACACGAGAAATAGTTTCGCCGTGGGGGAAAAGGGGAGGGGAGCAAACGTGAGGAGAATTTTCACGGGTGGAGGGTTCGTTTGGCGTGGCGACCGGGCATTGGACCACGACGGAGCGACGAGGTTCGCCCGGATAGGCGAAGGGCAACCCTTCGTTTTGACGAAACAATTTCTGCGCGCTACCTTTGTGTGGGCGTGGTGACGGCCTTCGTCCGCGCCGTGCAGCGACCCGGCCCGTAAATCTACCGGGTGCGTGATATGAATCACATGGACATCAAATCCAAAGGGCATCGCCCCTCGGGGCATGATTCGTCAATGCTCCCGCATCTCGCTCTAACTCCAAACAACCGTCACCCTGGGATTCGAAACCCGCTGCATTTTCCGCCTCGGCCGGGAACAATTTTCCGGCACGGCGCACCTCGATTCCGCCGTGCTTTCGTTTCGCGGTGAGACGAAACTCGCCGGCGCGCTCGGCACCGTGAAATCCGCCGAGGTGGAAAAGGGTGGCGAACTCCGCGTGACCCACGGTGCCGGCGCTTTTTCCCTGCGGCTCAGCGATCGGGCGATGGCGGAGAAATGGGCGCTGAAAATTCGCTATCCCAAAAGTCTCGTCGACAAACCCGGGCTCCAACGCGAATCGCGCGTCGCCGTGCTGGGGGTGGACGACGCGGAGTTTCTCACGCGGGCCGCCGAGCGCCAGCTGACGCAGCCACTCGCGCGGCTCGGAGGAAGCGCGCGATTTCATCTTTCACGCCGCCGACTCTGCGGCCGAGCTGGCTAAACTTCCGTCGCTCAAAACGCATCTCACCCCGGCCGGCGCAATCTGGGTCGTCTCGCTGAAAGCCAAGCGGTGCGAGTGAAAGATGCTGAGGTGCGGCGCGCGGGCGAAGCCGCCGGTCTGGTCGACGTCAAGGGGTGCGGCTTCGCCGCCACGCCCACGACGCTGAAGTTTGTTATTCCCGGCGCCGTGCGGCCAAAGCAGTGAGCGACTACGCCCGTCGCGAAACAAACGGCGCCTCGAAACACCGATACCACCGCGCCGCCACCGCGATCACCACGGCTCCGAGTGCGGCGATGATTGCCCAGTAAGCCGGCGTGGGTATCGAGGCGACAGGCACGACGCGGTTCAGCGCGAAAAAAAACAGGTGCAGCACGAGCCCGTGCAGCAGATAGATGCTGTAACTGATTCGGCCGAGCAAGAGCGTGGGTCGCGACGTCAGGAAACCAAACCAGTCGTTGCCAAGCACGATCAGTCCAAACGGAAGCATGAGGACCAGCACCTCCGGAAAATTATGCTCGGGCGGGAGGCAGAGAAACACGCCGAGCACGAGGCCGACACTCAGCGTGGAAAATCCCGCTGCGCTGAAATCCACTTTCGGCCACCGGATGCGCGCCCACGGCAACAGCGCGGCGACGGCGATCCCGCCGGCAAAGGTGCGCGCGAGATGATGCGCCGCCTCTATGCCAAGATCGAGCAGACGGTGAGGCTCTTCAGCGGGCAGTCCGTTTGCGACGAACTTGAGCAGTTGCTCGGCCGCGAAAAAAAGCCCGAGGAGCAAAGTCGTCCGCCACAATCCGCCCGCGAACCAACCGAGGAACGGCACGAGCGCATAAAACACCCATTCCAAACGCAGCGTCCACACGACTCCGGCGAGGATTTGCGAGGTGTCTTTCAGGCCGTTGACATCGCTTTGGCCGGGCAGCGCGAAGACGACCCAGTTGAAAATACCGTTGAGGAGCCGGCCGGGTGACACCAGCAGCCGCCATCCGGTGTGCAGTCCGACGACGAGCATCATCACCGCGATCGCCGCGAGATAGGCCGGGGCAAGCCGCAGAACCCGCGACTTCACGTGCGCGACGAGCGGCAGGCGCGGTTGCCGTTGGAGTTTTCCCCAGAACAGGAAACCCGTTATGAAAAGAAAGAGCACCACCGCCGCCGTGCCGGCCTGCTCAAAGACGCGGTCTCCCCCGGCATTCCACGTTCCGGTCACATACCACTGGCGCGTGCATACGGCGTGATGCACAAAAACGCTGAGCGCCAGCATGCCGCGCAAGCCATCGACGGCGACGTGGTGGCGGGGCGCATCGTTCGCCGAGGCTCCAGCCCAGCGCACTCCGGCCCACGCGTAGACCCAGCACAACGCAAGCAGACTCAGGACGAGAGCGAGGCATATACCCAGCTGCATGTCCCGCTATTCGGAGCAGAAGTGTGCGCGCTGGGAAAGCGCCATCGCGTTACCGAAGGCACCATACTGTCGGACATTGGCTGATAATGTCGGGAAAGCTTACGATTTTTGCCGCGTGATCCGAAGGCAGTGTTTTCACATCTCGTGGGCAAAGGCATTATTGGCAAAGGTTAGCTCATGCGGCGATTACTTAATCCTATTTGTTGGCAGACATTCTGCATTCCTTTTCGTGAATAAATTTTCCATGAAAAACGCAAACTCGCACCTGTCACTCGCCACGCTCGCCATCGTCTGCGGACTTCTTTCGTCCGGCGCTGCCCAAGCGGCCATGCTTAGCCTTAACACCAATATTTATTCCAATGGGAATGGCCTGGGGGGCGGTGAATACACCGCGACCTCGCTCACGTTGAGCAATTCAAGTTATAGCCCTTTAACCATCGCCGGCCTCGGCGGCGTGGAGACCTTCTGCCTTGAGTATGGTGAGCATTTTACCCCGGGCGGCACCTATGGTTATACCATCAGCACGTTCGCGACCGCAGGCAGCGGCGGTGCGGTGAATGGTCAGGATCCCATTTCGAACGGAACCTCCTGGCTGTATTCTCAATTCGCGACCGGCACGCTGGCCGGCTATAACTACGGTGGTGATCGCAAGGGCTCAAACAACGACCTCCAACTCGCGTTTTGGTTCTTTGAAGACGAGACGCAGGTTATCGGTGGCACCTACAGCGCTTATGGCGTCGGGAGCGGCAACATCTTCATTAATGCTGCGATGGCTCATTTTGGCAGCCTCACCAGTGCGAAAGCAGATTCCTTCGGGGCCTTCGGTGTGTCTGTCCTCAACCTGACTTCTCAGAACGGCACGGTCCAGAATCAGTCTCAGCTCTACTACAGCGGTAACCAAGACATTCCCAGCGCCCCGGACGGCGGGACCACGGCGGCGATGCTGGGCCTGTCCTTGATCGGATTGCTGGGGCTTAAGCGCCGCTTCGCTTCGTGAGCGGAGCCCGGTAAGTTGCGGCGCGGCGAGACCTGCGCATCACCACCAGTTGTATTTCAACCTGAGGAATCTACACATCGCTCTAACTAGCCGGTGCAGCATCCGGCTAGCTGGATGCTTTCTTTCAGGTCGAGCGGATATTACGCCTCGGCTTCACCCGTCACACTCGTGCCGCCGACAATCGTGACCTTTTCGAGGATCGCCCGGTGGATTTTTTCGGCGAGCTCGGGCTTTTCCTTGAGTGCCTGCTTGGCGGCGTCGCGGCCCTGGCCGACGAGATTGCCCTCGTAGGCGATCCACGCGCCCTTCTTTTCCAGAATCTTGTGTTCGAGGCCGAGGTCGAGGAGCGAGCCCATCTTGGAGATGCCCTCGTCATACATGATATCGAACTCCACCTCGGTGAACGGCGGCGCGACCTTGTTCTTCACGATCTTAATCTTGGTGCGGTTGCCGATGACTTTACCCTCGGGGGTCTTGATTTGATCTTTGCGGCGGATGTCGATGCGCACAGAGGAGAAAAATTTGAGCGCGCGGCCGCCGGAGGTCGTCTCGGGATTGCCGAACATCACGCCGATTTTTTCGCGAATCTGGTTGGTGAAAATACACACGCACTGGGTCTTGCTGACGACGGCGGTGAGCCGGCGCATCGCCTGC
>JANXSC010000485.1 GCA_025352845.1 Opitutaceae bacterium | reverse complement strand
GCCGGCGCCGCGCGCTGATCACCGCAGAGGTGGCAGCGCAGCGTCTCGTCGCTACGGTGGTAGGTCAGGCTGATGCTGCAATGCGTGCACTCCTCCACATGCCCGCACTTGGTGCAGAGCATCGACGAGGAGTAGCCGCGGCGGTTGATGAACAAAATCGTCTGCTCGTGCTTCTCCAACCGATCCTGCATCGCGCGCACGAGCCGGCCGGAGAGCGCCGGGAGCGTGCGTTGCTTCGCGGCCTCGATGCGCAGATCGACGATGTCGATGAAGGGCAGTTTGCGCGCATCGACGCGCTGCGTGAGCTGGAGCAACTTGTATTTGCCCGATTCGACGTTGGTGAAACTCTCGAGCGACGGCGTCGCCGAGCCGAGCAGGCATTGCGCACCCGCGAGCTTCGCGCGCATCACAGCGACATCGCGGCCGTGATAGCGCGGCGTCTCGTCCTGCTTGTAAGCGGGCTCGTGCTCCTCATCGACGACGATGAGTTTCAAATTCTGCACCGGCGCAAAAACCGCCGACCGCGCGCCGACGACCACCCGCGCCTCGCCCGTCGCCAGCGCGAGCCAGCCATCGAGCCGCTCGCCTTCGCTCAGATGGCTGTGCCAGACCACGCACCGATGCCCCTGCGCGATCGCCTCGAGGCGCGAACGCAACCGCGCCACGGTCTGCGGCGTGAGCGCCACCTCGGGCACGAGAAACACCACGCCACCGCCAGTCTTCAGCGCCGTGTCGATCGCGCGCAGATAAACCTCCGTCTTCCCCGAACCCGTAATGCCGTGGAGCAGCGAGACGCCAAATTTATCCTCGGCCATCCGCGCGGACATCGCATCGACCGCCACTTGCTGCTCGGCGTTGAGAGCATGCGGCATCGCCGCGACGAGTTCGCCTGAAGAATGATCGTCGTCGTAGGCGATGCGCTCGATCCGGCGCGTCTCCTCGCGAATCAGGCCGCGCTTCACCAGCGCCGACACCACCGCGGCGGTCTGATTGAGTCGGGTGAGGACGAGCGCCTTCGGCTGCGGGCGGAATTGCTGTTCGAGAAACCGGTAGAGTTTCGCCTGCGCGGGCGCGCGTTTCTCCAGGCCGGCGAGTTCGTCGGCCTCCGGCTTGCGCGCGATCGCCAGGAGTTTCTCCTGCTTGAGTGCGGCCCCACGGCGCACGGCCGCGGGAATCATCGTCTCGATGATGCTGTCGAGTCCGCACGCGTAGTAGCCCGCCATCCAGCGCGCGAGCCCGAGCAAATCCGGCGGCAGCGCGGGAAACGGATAGACCGCCTGCGCGATACTCTTCAGGCGCTCCAGCGGAAAATCCTTCGGTGCGCCAATCTCGCCCACGATTCCGAGTTTCAGCGTGTTCACCACCGGAATCCGCACCAGCGAGCCGACGGCGACCGACGCGCGCAGATGCTCCGGCACCCGGTAGTGCAGCACCTTGTCGAACCCCGCGAGCGGATGGACGCCGACGATCATCGCCCGACGATCACGACGGCGGCCCGGCGGCGGAGCAAATTGAAACCAAGTTAGACCGAAAATTTTGTGCCGTGTCGCTTCCTCGGGCGCATTTCAGTTTCTTGCCGACAAAGGGCGCGCCTCGTGCGCGCTCTTTCCGGAACGGGCGCGGACGAGCCGCGCCCCTTGTTGCTACGATCGGAAACTCCCGAATCAAGGTTTGCACGAAACTGAGCTGCGCCCCAAGGCGGCGCATCGCTCACGATTTACTTGCCGAGGAGCAACCAAGCGGGGGAGTTTTGTTGGCCCAACGATGTCAACCGCAGCCGCGTCCAGTCCCATCTCCGGGGAACCCGTGCGCCCGCGCCGGCTGCTCACGCTCGCCATCGTCGCCGCCATCGCACTCGCAACGCTGCTCGCCTACTGGCGCGTCGGCGAGGGCGGCTTTGTCAATCTCGACTACGACGCCTACGTGGAGCACCAACCGTTGGTGAATCAGGGCCTGCGCTCCGCCGGCGTCGCGTGGGCGTTTACCGGCTCGCACAGCAGCAACTGGCACCCGCTCACCATGCTCTCGCACATGCTCGACTGCGAGTTGTTCGGCGTGAAACCCGCGCCGATACACGGGGAAAATCTGCTCTGGCACGGACTCAAAAGTGTGCTCGTCTCCCTCGGGTGGCGCGCGCTCACCGGCGCGCGGTGGCGGGAGCCGTCGTGCTCTTGCTCGCGATCAGCGGGTGGGTCTGGCGGCAGCGGCGCGCGCAAGCCTGGCTCGCGTTTGGCTGGTTGTGGTTTCTCGGCACGCTGGTGCCGGTAATTGGAATTATGCAGGTCGGTGCGCAAGCGATGGCCGATCGCTACATGTATTTCCCGATTCTCGGCGTGTTGACGGCGTTGGTGTGGTCGGGCGCAGCCGCGGTGGCACACTGGCCGCGCGCACGTCTTCCGCTCGCGTTCGCCGCAGTCGCCGCGTTGGGGGCGCTCGCGTTTGGCACCGCGCGTCAGGTGCCGGCTTGGAAAAACAGCATCACGCTTTACGAGCGCAGCATCGCCGCCGGCGAGGACAACGCCGCGGTCCGCTACCTGCTCGCCGTTGCCTTTCAAGCTGCGGGCCGGCCGGTGCCGGAAGTCGTCGCGCAATACCAGCAGGCGCTCAAGCATCGGCCCGACTACATGACGCAACTCGCCGTCATCACGCTCACTCACGGCCGCATCGACGAAGCGCGCCAGCTCATCGAGGCCTCGATTCGCGCCGAGCCGAACAATGCCAACCTGCACCAAAACCTCGGCGCATTTTTTGTGCGCCTCAACCGGCCCGATGACGCCGTGCCGCACTTCGAGCAGGCGCTCCGTCTCAGCCCCAAGCTCGCCAGCGCGCATCTCGAACTCGGGCAAATCCGCCTGAAACAAAATCGCGTCGAGGAAGGCCGCGCGCACTATGAAGCCCGTGCGCGCGCCGAGCCTTGGAACGCCGACGCCCTCGCCGACTACGGGATCATCCTCGCCAACCTCCAGCGTCCGGCCGAAGCCCGCCCTTTCCTCGAACGCGCCCTGTGGATCCAACCCGGCCATCCGTGCGCGAGGCAGATGCTCTGAGCCACGCTCGAGATGCTGCGGCGGAAACCGCAGGAAAAGACCGGGCTTATTCCCGCGCCGCTCATTATTTAGGACTCTTCACCACCTGCGCCAGCCGCTCGAACTCGGCGGCGAGCTGGCTGTTGGGCTCCACCTTGAGCGCGTGGCGCGCGCGCTCGATCGCGCGTGTGGCCTCGGCTTTCTGGTTCAATTGCACGAGGTGCTCGACGAAGCCGGCGACGACTTCGTCGAAGAAACCGATGCCCGCGCCGTGGCCGTAGGTATCGACGGCGGAATTGTAGGCGCGAATCTGCTCGGCGAGCGGCTGCGTCGCCATCGCGCGGCGCACGCTGTCGCGCGCCTGCTGCACGCTGAGATCGGCGCGGCCGGTGACCTTGCCCTTGTTCGCGATGCGCCGCACCTCGGCGTCGGCCGCGCTGGTCTCGCCGCGGGCGCGCAGGCTCTCGGCCACGCGGTTCACATACTGCGCCTCTAGGTCGGGGTAGCGCTGAAACGCCAGCGCCGCCTCGCGCATGAGGTTCTCAATCGTCTTCGCATCGCGGCCCTCCGTGCGCGCGGCGGCGAGCAGCGTTTCCCACGCGGGCTGGTTGCGCCGCTCGTAGTTCACGGCCTTGCGCGCCGCGACGCCGGCGGCGGGGGCATTGCCGAGACTCAGGTATTCCACCGCGAACTGCGCGTGCGTCTGCGATTGCTTGAACGATGGCAGCTCGCGAAACCGCTCCGACAGAAACTGCAGCTCATGATCGGAAAACTCGCGCCACGTCTGCGGATCGCGCGCGTAGCCGGTCACGAAGCGCTGCTCGGCGTAGCGCCCGGCATCGAGCTGCCATTTGCGGTTCGCATCGAGGTAGCCAAACCACGCGTGCCGCCCGTCGTTGCCCGCGCCGTAGATGAGCAGCGTCGGCACGCCGCGCGCCTTGCCGATCTCCGTCGCAAAATACGCCTGATCGGAACAGATGCCGCCCGCCGCGAGAATCTCCGCGAGCTTGTAGCTGCGCCCCGGCCACAGGGGCAGGTCCGCCGCGATGCGATCCTTGCGATAGCGAATCAGCGTGTAGGCCGCCGGCAGCTGCCCGAGGGGATGCGGCCACGCGGCCTGTGCCCAGTCGAGCTCGGCCAGCGGCGCGGCGGAATCGACGACGAATTTCAACTCGCCCGCGCCGAGCCGCGCGAGCTTGTGCAACGTGTGGCCCGACTGGTCCTGTTTCACCCACCACGCAAACGCCTCCGCCGGTTCCGGCAATTTTCGCGGCAGCGCCGTCGGCGTGACTTGGGCATGCGGCCAAATCGGCGGCGGCGGCACGTCGTAAACGACCGCAATCGCCAGCGCGAGGCTGGCGTAGGTCCGAAATTTCAAGGGATCGCGCCGGTGCAACTCGGCGAGAATCCCGAAGACGCGCGGGACGTAATCGACCGGCGCGAGCAGCGAAAAAAACTCCGCGGAAAAACCCGCGTTGCCGATCAGCCACGCCTGCAGGTCCGGCGGGAGCGCCGCCGCAAGCGGTCGCGCACTGAGCTCGTAGCGCGGCGGCATGCCTTCGTGCGCAACCCGCGCCGCCTGCACCGCCTCCATCCAGCGCGGCACGAAATCGGCGGTCGAGGTGCCGAGCAGCACGGCCCAGCGGTGCGCATTGAGCCAGGCCTCGGCGGCCGGGTATTTTTCGCGCTCATAGGCGCGGATCGCCGCAGACCGCAGCAGCGCGCCTTGGGGCGCCCAGCCCTCGCGTTGCGCGGCGGCGTGGATGGCTGCGAGCCGCGGCGGCGTGGGCGGAGCCAGCGCCTCGGCCTCGGGCACCGCCGGCTGCGCCAAGACGCCGGCCGCGGCGCTGAACACCGCAGGGAAAACAAAGAGGTGAGAGGCAACGCGCATGACGGGCCGGGGCGGCTGCTGAATTCGTCGCTTCGCCGGAAATGACAACCGCAAAAATGAAAGCCCCGCTCCCGTTTTATTCGGGGGGCGGGGCTTCGTTAGGCGACGGGTGGTCGCCGTTTTTTTGTCATGGCGTCACACCGCTGGTCGCGGTGGGTGGCGTCTTTTGCTTGAAGATCAATTTTTCCCCGTCGCGTGCAACCAGAATCGGCTCGCCGTCCTTGATCTCGCCGCGCAGCAGCGCCTCGGCGAGCGGGTCCTCGAGGTAGTGCTCGACGGCGCGGCGGAGCGGACGCGCACCGTATTTCTCGTCGTAGCCCTTCTCGATGAGCAGATCCTTCGCCTCCTGCGAAAACTCGAGCGTGATTTTCCGATCGGTGAGGCGCTTCGCGAAATACGCCGTCTCCAGCTCGACGATCTTGATGAGATCGGTCTTCGAAAGCGGGCGGAAGAAAACGATGTCGGAAATGCGGTTTAGAAACTCGGGCTTGAAGACGCGCTTCGCCTCCTCGAGCACCTTCTCGCGCATCTTCTCCGCGTCGTTGAAGCTCGACGCCGCGGCGCCGAAGCCCATCGAGGTCTGGCGCTGCAACAACTGCGCGCCGACGTTCGAGGTCATGATCACGATCGAGTTCCGGAAATCCACGGTGCGACCAAGCGAGTCAGTCAGGCGGCCGTCCTCCATGATTTGGAGGAGGAGCTGGAGCGCATCCGGATGGGCCTTCTCGATTTCATCGAAGAGGATCACGGAATACGGTTTGCGCCGGACGGCCTCGGTGAGCTGGCCGCCTTCCTCGTAGCCGACATAGCCGGGAGGCGAGCCGACGAGGCGCGAGACGGCGAATTTCTCCATGTATTCCGACATGTCGATTTGGATGAGCGCGTCCTGGTTGCCGAACATCTGCGCGGCGAGTTGTTTCGCGAGCATCGTCTTGCCGACACCAGTCGGGCCGACAAAGAGGAACGACCCGATCGGGCGGCGCGGATCCTTGAGATCGGCGCGCGACCGGCGCAGCGCGCGCGCAATCGCGCTCGACGCGGGATCCTGGCCCACGACGGCCTTCTGCAGCTCGCCCTCGAGACTGAGGAGCTTTTCATTGTCCTTCTTCTCCATCCGGGAGAGCGGAATGCCGGTCCAGTCGGCGACGACCTGCATCATCAGATCCTCGTCGATGGCGACGCGCTTCTCGTCGCGGTGCTTTTTCCACTCCGCGGTGACTTGATCTTGGCGGGCGCGCAACTGCTTCTCCTGATCGCGGAACTTGGCGGCCTCCTCGAAATGCTGCTCGGCGATGGCCTTCTCCTTCTGCGCGCAGACGGCCTCGATCTCCTTCGTGAGATTCTCGACGTCGGGCGGGCGGCTGAGGGCGCCGATGCGGGCGCGGGAGCCGGCCTCATCCATCACATCGATGGCCTTGTCGGGCAGGAACCGGCCGGTGATGTATCGGTCGGAAAGTTTCGTCGCGGCCTCGAGCGACTTGTCGCTGAAGGTCGCCTTGTGGTGATCCTCATACTTGCTGCGAATGCCCTTGAGGATGAGCACGGTATCGTCAACGGACGGGGCCTCGACCTTCACCGATTGGAAGCGGCGATCGAGGGCGGAGTCCTTTTCGATGTATTTCCGATACTCGGTGAGTGTGGTCGCGCCGACGCACTGCAACTCGCCGCGGGAGAGCGCGGGCTTGAAGATGTTGGACGCGTCCATCGCTCCCTCGGCGGCGCCGGCGCCGACGATGGTGTGCAGTTCGTCGATGAAGAGGATGATGTTCTTCGCCCGCTTGATCTCGTCCATCACGGCCTTGATGCGCTCCTCGAACTGGCCGCGGTATTTCGTGCCGGCGACCATGAGCGCGAGATCGAGCGTGATGACTTTTTTCTCGAGGAGGATTTCCGGCACATTGCCGCTCGCGATCTCCTGGGCGAGGCCCTCGACGATCGCAGTCTTGCCCACGCCGGCCTCACCGATGAGGACGGGGTTGTTCTTGGTGCGCCGGCAGAGAATCTGGATGATACGGCGGATTTCGTTTTTCCGGCCGATGACGGGATCGATTTCGTTTTTCCGCGCGAGTTCCGTGAGGTCGCGGCCGAAGGCCTTCAGCGCGGGCGTCTTCACTTCCTTCTTATCCTCGGGCTGGCCCGCGGGGCGCTGGGGATTGCCGGCCGCGGCCTCCTCGCCGCCGCCTTCCCCGCCGGGCTGGCCGGAGGAAAACTGCGGGTCGAGCTCGCGGAGGATTTCGTTGCGCGTGCGCTCGATGTCGATGTCGAGCGATTTGAGGACGCGCGCGGCCACGCCCTCGCCCTCGCGCAGCAGCCCGAGCAAAATGTGTTCGGTGCCGACGTAGGAGTGGTTGAGCGTTTTCGCCTCCTTGCCGGCGAGCGCGAGGACCTTCTTCACGCGCGGCGTGTAGGGAATGCTGTTCTGCGTCTTCGTCTCCTGACCGGTGCCGACCTGCTTCTCGACGGCGTTGCGCACGGTCTCAAGATCGAGGCCCATTTTTTGGAGGACGCTCACGGCCACGCCCTGCCCCAGCTTGATCAACCCGAGGAGAATGTGCTCGGTGCCGACGTAGTTGTGGTGGAAGCGATCCGCTTCCTTGCGGGCCAGCGCGAGCACCTGCTGCGCGCGGGGCGTGAAGTTGTTCATCGGTTCCTGGGACATATCGTGTGGGAGGATGGGTTGGGAGGCGTCTCAGTTCTTGTCGTTCTGGTGGAAATTGAAATCGGGTCGCGTGAAATTGGCAAACTCCGAGCGCAGGCGCGCGGCGCGCAGGACGTCGCGCTGGCTCGGCTCGAATTCGCCCTTCTGCGCGTGCTGGAGATGGCCCGGCTGCGCCTCGATGAAGAGCCGGTCGATCACGGAGCGGTTGCCATCGGGAAACGCCCCGAGGTCCACGCCGAGGCGGATGAGCGAGAGGAGGTTCATCGCCTCGCTCGAGCTGAGCAGGTGGCTGTTTTGCAGAATGCCGTAGGCTCGGCCGACCTTGTCGAGGAGTTTGCCGGGATCGGCCTCAAGGAGTTTCGCGCGGGCGTTCACCTCGTGCTCGACGATCGATTGGAGCACGGAGCCGAGGCGCTTGATGATATCCTCCTCGGATTCGCCGAGCGTGGTCTGGTTGGAGATTTGAAAGATACTGCCGTTCGCATCCGAGCCTTCGCCAAAGAGGCCGCGGACGACCATGCCAAGCTGATTCACCGCGCGGACGACTTTCTCCATCTGGTTCGAGATGACGAGCGCGGGCAGGTGCATCATCGCCGAGGCGCGCATCCCGGTGCCGAGATTGGTCGGGCACGCGGTGAGATA
>JANXSC010000467.1 GCA_025352845.1 Opitutaceae bacterium | reverse complement strand
GAAGTAACCCACCAACACTAGGCGGAGGCTAAATTCTTAAACAAGAAACCCTCCGAAGCGGTTCGGAGGGTTTTGAAATTGGGTGCAGGGGTTGGATTCGAACCAACGACCTTCAGGTTATGAGCCTGACGAGCTACCAGGCTGCTCCACCCTGCAACGAATGGGGGCGGAAAGTCCTCAGCGCCGGTGGCACTGTCAACGTCAATTTCGGCTTTTCCCCGAATTCGCGCTTGCCAGCGACGGCGGCGGTCGGTGTTTTGTCCGACTCTTTGTCAGGAATCACCCTCAACCAAAACCAAACCGCATCCATCGATCGCAAGGCGGCCCATCGGCCGGCCTGATTATCGCCAGATACATCAGATCACTATGAGCATCAGCGTAACTCCCAAGGACCTGCTCGACGCAGGCGTCCACTTCGGCCACCAGACCAAGCGTTGGAACCCACGTTCCAAGCCCTTCATTTTCGATCACCGGCAGGGTGTGTCGATCATCGACCTCGGCAAGACCCACGATGCCCTGAGCAAGGCCTGTCAGTTCCTCGAGGACACTGTCGCCAATGGCGGCAGCGTGCTCTTCGTCGGCACCAAGCGCCAGGCCAAGGAAATCGTCCGCGAGGCCGCGACCTCGGTCAACATGCCCATGTGCGTGGACCGCTGGCTCGGCGGCACGCTCACCAATTACGAGACGGTCAAGAAATCGATCACCAAGTTTAAGAAGTATCAGGCGATGGAGACGAGTGGCGAGATGGCCAAGCTCCCCCGCAAGGAAGAGTCCGCCATCAAGCGCGAGATGACGCGCATGCAGAAGAATTTCGCCGGCATCGCCGACATGGGCGGCCTGCCCGCCGCGATGTTCGCCGTCGATGTGAACCATCACAAAATCGCGGTCGCCGAGGCTTCCCGCGCCGGCATCCCGTGCGTCGGGCTCGTCGACACCAATTCCGATCCCACCACGGTTTCGCACCCGGTCCCCGGCAACGACGACGCGGTGAAGTCGATCCGCATCATCGTCGAGGCCGTGACCGCGGCGATTCAGAACGGGCTCTCCCTGCGCGACACCCGCCGCGCCCAGCGCGGTCAGGCCGATATCAAGGCCACCACTGCGGGCGTCGATGTCACCGCGCCCGTGGTCGGCGATGATGACGTGCTGGCCAAAGTCGATCTCCCGGCCGATGTCGCTGCGGTCGTCGAGGGCGAGGTCGATAGCGCCGGCCTGCCGAAGAAGAAGCCGATCCGCGCCAAGCGTCCCGCCGTCAAGGCCGAGTAATTCCCCCGGGAAAACTATTTCTTAATGAGCACACCCATCTCCGCTCAAATGGTCAGCGCTCTGCGCGCCAAAACCGGCGCCGGTTTGCTGGACTGCAAAAAGGCCCTCACCGAGGCCAACGGCAATGTCGAAGAGGCGACCACGATTCTCCGCAAGAAGCTCGGCTCGAAGCTCGACAAGCTCTCGACCCGCGCGACCAAGGAAGGCGTGATCGAGAGCTACATCCACGTCGGCGGCAAGGTCGGCGTCCTCATCGAGGTCAACTGCGAGACCGACTTCGTCGCGCGCAACGACGGCTTCCGCGCCTTTGTGAAAGATCTCTGCCTCCAAATCGCCGCCGCCGCGCCGCTCTACGTGGCGCGCGACGAGGTGCCCGAGGCCGATCTGGCCAAGGAACGCGACATCGCCTCCGCGGCGGTCGTCGGCAAGCCGCCGGCGGTGATTCAAAAAATCGTCGAGGGCAAACTCGAGAGTTACTACTCGACCGTGTGCCTGCTCGATCAGCCCTTCGTGAAGCAGAACGAAAAATCCATCAAGGAACTCCTCGCGAACCAGATCGCGCATATCGGGGAGAACATTCAGGTGCGCCGCTTCGTGCGCTACCAACTCGGCTCCTGAGCGGGACGCAGCTCTTGATTTCAGGCGCTTCGCTCCACGGTGAAGCGCCTTTTTTATGAACGTCACCCGCGTCCAGATCGTCGCCCGGGGCCTCACGCACCGCTGTCCCAACTGCGGTGCGCCCACGCTCTTCAAGATCGGCACACTCTTCCGGATCAATTCGCGCTGCACAAACTGCGATTTTGAATTCGAGCGGAACAACGACGAGGGATTTTTCCTCGG